>JAMNXS010000114.1 GCA_023653025.1 Burkholderiaceae bacterium | reverse complement strand
TCGACCTTGTGCCAGTGTCCCGCTTTGTGGTCCGAGGGCTCGGACGCAATGGTGTTGAACTCGTTGGGAAACTGCTCGGAGGCGCGAGTATGCGGCGCGCCAAAATACAGCGACGGCGAACGCTGGTCGCTGGAAAACCGAAAGGCCCAAATCTCCTTGCCATTGGTCACGGCCAGCGATGCCCTCAGCGGCTCCTGCGCCCCGGTCACGGCCATGGCGTCGAGGGCCAGTTGCAGGGTCTTTTCAATGGCACGGCGCGGGTCTTCCTGCAGGCCGTTGCTCAACGCGACTAGAAAAAGGGCTTCACTGTCGGTGGTTCCTTCGCGGCAGTGATAAAACTCCTCGCTGATGTGCGACTCGAACAGCTTGCGACAACCATTCCAGTTGCCGATCTGGCCGTTGTGCATGAAGGTCCAGTTCTTCCAGATGAAGGGGTGGCAATTCGACCGGCTGACAGCGGTGCCCGTAGTCGCGCGCACATGCGCGAAGAACAGCGTGGTCCGTATATGCGCGGCCAGCGAGCGCAAGTTGCTGTCGTTCCAGGCGGGCAGCACATCCTTGAACAGGCCGGCGGTCGTGCGCTGGGTGTACCAGGCAACGCCGAAGCCATCGCCATTGGTTGTCCAGACCGACTCCAGCGCGGACAAGCTCTGATTCACGATGGAATGGTCCTGGTTGAACAAGATGTCCTCCAGATAAATCTCCGGACCGGCGTACGCAACCCATCGACACATAGGCACACTCCCTTTGCACATCGAGCTTGCAATCAGCAGATTCCGGCAGGCGGCACGCGCTGCCATTCTGAAAACATTACCCGCCGGACAACGATCCGATTGTAAATGTCAATTGACGATTTCCTCTACCAGTGTACATTTCATATGACACTTAACGGTGTCATATGAATTTGCGGACAAAGCGGCAGGTAAGGCGGCGGGTAACTCCCCGAAGCCGTCGCCTTCCCGCTGCCGCTTGCTGCAGCCCTCCGGTTCACCCTATCGAGGACGACATCATGAACATGACCATCTGGCTCTTTCTTTTGGCTGGTGCCGGCTTCGGGATCATCAGCTTTCCGGTCAAGCATTGGTTCAGCGAGGGGCCCTGCAGTGCCGGCGCGTCGGACAACCTCCTCGATGGCCGCCTCTTCTGGACCATGGTATGCACCTTCCTCTGGCCCATCATGCTGCTGACCGGCCTGAACTCCGCACGCATTCTGATGAAGCGCCGGGCGAGACTCGCCTCGCCTCAGTAAGCTCTGGAAAAAGATCGAAGTCGGGGCGCGTCGCCGCAGACCCCTCGCCATTCAAAACTTGTCCCACAACTGCCTGACGACATAGGCGGCACCGCGATGGCTGAGGTGGTCGTCATCGATGTAGAACAGGGCGCCGTCTCTCGCGGCAAAGCACCATGTCGGGTCGCACAAGGCATCGGCGAGGTCGATCACCTTGACTGCCGGCCGCTGCATCAGAATCCGGTCCACCATCTTCCGGTGCAGTTCATTCCTCGCCTCGACCTCCCGCCTGCTGACGGCGCACGGCTCGGGCACATCGCGGTTAAGCGACAGCGGCCGGAATGCAAAGCAACGTCGGATATCGAAGCCGAGTTCGGGCACATCGTGCAGGAAGGTGACTTTTTTGCCGGCGGCGAGCAGGGCATCGAGCGTCTTCGACAGGCCTTCGGCAAATACGTCGGCGTTGCTGCGCGCGCCCTTCTCCTCGCCGTCAAGATGCAGGACCCAGGCACCGAACTGGTCTGACTCGACGTCACCGAAGCCCCGTCCGGTGGTGTACATCGGGCCTCGGCTGGTGAGGATGACTTCGCGTATCGCCGGGTCGTCGATGATGCGCCGGATCGGCCGGCTGCCTTTTTTCAGGCAGTTCCGGACGTCGCCGCCGTCATCCTGGCTGACCACATCCAGCAGCGGCGGACATCCGTCGCTGGCGCCATACATGCCGACGGTTTCGCCCTTTGCCTTGAACCGCTCGCCGAGCGCCGGGTAGATCATCAGCGCGTGGCTGTCGCCGATGACGACGACGGTCGGGTCGGGGCCGGTGGAGTGGCAGCGCGGGCCGTCCTGGCCGCTGCCGGTGCAATACCAGCCGTCGCTGTCCGGCAGATCGAATGTCAGGTCGGCGAGCTGCGCGGCGACTTCGCGGTTGGCGATCCTCGACGCAAAGCCGTCCTGCAAAAACGTGGCGAGGCCGAGACCGCCGGCGACCACCATGACGACGACCAGCGCACGGGTTTTTGCAGCGAGGTGCCGGCCGAACCGCAACGGCCGCTCGACCAGCAGGTAGGTCAGCCCGGCCATGCCGAATGACGCAGCGACCAGCGCCGCCCGCAGCGGCCAGTCGGGTTTGCCGCCCCCGATCAGGCCGGCAAACGACAAGAGCGGCCAGTGCCACAGATACAGGGGAAAGCTGATCAATCCAATCCAGACCAGCGGCCGGCAGGACAGCAGCGCCCGGTTGACCCACGCACCCTTGCCCGTCACCAGCAGGACCGCCGTTCCAAGGACCGGCACGCCCGCCCACGCCCCGGGAAAGTTCAGGTCGCGGTCGAGCAGGAACACGCCCGACAGCAACAGCGACAGACCAGCCATCGCCGCTGCCTCGTGCAGCAGCCGGTGCGTTTCGAGCCGGCGGCCGAGCGCGACCGCAACCGGGTTTCCGGAGCTCAGCGCGCAGGCCAGCAGACATCCGGACAACAGCTCCCACATGCGCGACACCGGCAGGAAGAAGGCGGCCGACGCAGCCTCACCGACCATGATCAGGTTCAGCGCCAGCGACAGCAGCAGCAATGCCGCGCCGGTCTGCATGGCGCCGATGCCGAGTCGGATTCCGAGGACGAGTACCACCGGCCACAACAGGTAGAACTGCTCCTCGATGCCGAGGCTCCACAAGTGCCAGAGCGGCTTGGCCTCGGCGGCACCGTCGAAATAGCCGCTTTCAGACCAGAACACGAGGTTCGGAATGAAGACGGCGCTGGCGGCGGTGTGCTTGCCGAGCTCGGCATACTCGTCCGACAGCAGGGCGAACCAGCCGAAAGCGAGGCAGGCCAGCAAGACGATCGCGAGCGACGGAAACAGCCGGCGCACGCGAGCCGCATAAAACGCGGCGATACGGAAGCCCTGCCGCTGCAGTCCGTCCTGGATCAGCTGCGTGATCAAAAAACCCGAGATGACGAAGAAGATGTCGACGCCGATGAAGCCGCCCGGCAGCCACGACGGAAACGCATGAAAGGCAATGACCGACAGCACCGCCAGTGCGCGCAGGCCGTCGATATCGGGCCGGTAGCCCGGCATGGCTGAAGTGTTCACCCTTGGTCTGTTTCTTGTTCTTGCTCTTGTTCGCGTATCGCTGCCCGCCCTCGCCCACGCGCCGCGCACGAATGCGCGCAAGCCCGAGAAAACGCTGGCTTTCCCGGCCGGTGAGCGTATAGTCGGGCGGACTGTAACACCGATACGATTCTTTCCTGTTCGCCTGCGGCCCGCCGCGGACGCTCCCGCTGGATTCCTCTCGGATACCTTGTCCCCACGGAGCCAAACTGATGATGAATCATTCCGATATCGATGTAACCACCGCCGGCATACGCTTTTCGGTCCAGCCTACTTTCCGCTTCGGCAGCCATCGCACGCTGTCCGGCGCGAGCTGCTTTATCTCCAACGAAACGCTTGAAAACCTCGCCGAGCAGCGGCGCTGCCAGGGCCACTTGCCGGAAGAGATTTTCCGCCAGCTCGAGAAGGAAATCACCGGCGTCGCGAACCGGCTGGCGCTGGCCGGCGTGACAGGCACGCCGCTGGAGGTGCGATACGGTAACTTCATCATCCGCGATCAGTGAATCCCGGCAGGCAGCGGCCCGCGGGCAAAGTTTTTCAGAGCCGCGGCCAAACCTGTGTATCATTCGGGGGTTGCCGCGCTCTGCTCTCCGGTGTGGCGACCGTTGTCTGACACGGTCCGCAGACCCCCCACCCTGCTCACCTCAGCCCCGCGCTGGTCGCGACAGACCGGCGCACGTCAAACTTCTCCGCATCCGGCGAGCCCCACTGCACGTTGCCCCGCGGCGCCCGCGCTGCCGGCCTGCTTGCGCTCGCTCGCGCCCCAGAACAACCCAGCCTGAAAGGACGCCCCATGGCCAAAGAAGAACTGCTTGAAATGCACGGAACCGTTGATGAAATCCTCCCCGATTCCCGCTATCGCGTGACGCTGGAAAACGGGCACACGCTGGTGGCCTACTCCGGCGGCAAGATGCGCAAGAACCACATCCGCATCCTGGCCGGCGACTCCGTCACGCTCGAGTTGTCGCCCTATG
>JAMNXS010000061.1 GCA_023653025.1 Burkholderiaceae bacterium | reverse complement strand
TGCGGCTCGTGCTCCGGCGACACCGACCGCAACTCCTGCTCGAGGAATTCGACCGGCTGCGTCCAGTCGATCTGGCGGTGTACGTTTGGGAAATGAAAGGCGACGAAGTCCGGCAGGCAGCTGACGATTGCTTCTTTCCAGGGGCTGTCGTAATTGTCCGGCATCGAAGGACCTCCTGCGCCGCTGCGGCTGCCGTCGGTCGGCAGGGCAGGACGATGGCGGCAGCTTGCCGCCGCCGGCGGCGACGTCGGGTGTACGCGGGCGGGGTGGGCAGGTTGGGCGGGACTTTGCCGCGCTGGCCGCGCAGGACTGTGGTTTTTCAGCCGCAGCGAACAAAAAACCGCGCAGGCCGGGAGGCGCTGCGCGGTGGTGTAAGGGCCGTCGGGCGGTTTAGTTCATCCTAGGCCAGCTCAATGCACCATCAGCGTGAACGGATGCACATAGGCCTGCAAGGTCACGAGGATGCCGACCAGGGCAGCCAGCGCGATCGAATGGAAGAACACATAGCGCAGGATTTCGCCCTCGTGGCCGTACCACTTGGTCGCAGTCGATGCGACCACGATGGACTGCGCATCGATCATCTTGCCCATCACGCCGCCCGACGAGTTCGCCGCGGCCATCAGCACCGGCGACAGGCCGAGCTGTTCTGCCGAGGTCTTCTGCAGGCCGCCGAACAGCACGTTGGACGCCGTGTCGGAGCCGGTCAGCGCAACGCCGAGCCAGCCGAGCAGGGTGCCGAAGAACGGGTAAAACATGCCGGTATTGGCGAACGCCAGTCCCAGTGTCGAGTCGACGCCCGAGTAGCGGGTGCAGTAACCCAGCGCGAGCATGGCGGCAATGGTCAGCAGCGAGTACTTCAGCAGCTTCAGGGTGTCCCAGTAGACGGCCAGCATTTCACGCACGCGGTAGCCCATCACGAACGCCGAGATGATCGACGCGATGAAGATGCCGGTGCCGGTTGCCGACAGCCAATTCAGCTTGAATACGGCTTCTTCGATCTTCGGCACGGCAGCGACCGGCGGCATTTTCTGCACGACGTTGTGCAGGAAGGGCCAGTCGATCTTCACGATCGAGATGCCGTCGAGCAGTTTCTTCCACTCGGGGATGCCCCACAGCAGGACGATCAGCGACAGGATCAGCCACGGCGTCCACGCGTTCATCACTTCCTTGCGCGAGTAGGCGTGGCCGCCGCCGGCCGACGTGCCTTCCGCGTCGCCGCCTTCAAATTTGCCGGATGCGGAGGTCATCACCTCCTTCGGCCTCCAGACCTTCAGGAACAGGGTCAGGCAGACCATCGACGAGACGGCCGCACCAACGTCGACCAGCCACGGTCCGTGGAAGTTGGAGATCAGATACTGCGGAATCGCGAATGCGGCGCCGGCGACGAAGATCGCTGGCCAGATCGCGACCATGCCGCGCCAGCCGCAGAAGGCCCAGACCAGCCAGAACGGAACGATCAGCGAGAACACCGGCAGCTGGCGACCGACCATGCCCGACAGCTCGAGCATGTCGAGGCCCGTGACAGCTGCCAGCGCGATGATCGGGGTGCCGAGCGCGCCGTAGGCAACTGGCGCCGTGTTGGCGATCAGCGACAGGCCGGAGGCGGCCAGCGGCGCGAAGCCGAGACCGATCAGCATCGCACCGGTGACGGCCACCGGCGTGCCGAAGCCGCCCGCGCCCTCGAAGAAGGCGCCGAACGAGAAGGCGATCAGCAGCAGTTGCAGGCGGCGGTCGCCGCTGATGCCGGCAATGCTCTCGCGCAGGATCTTGAACTGGCCTTTGCGGTCGGTCAGCTGGTACAGGAAGATCACGTTGAGGATGATCCAGCCGATCGGGAACAGGCCGTAGCAAGCGCCATAGACTGCCGACGACAGCGCGGTGTCGACCGGCATCGTGAAGCCGACGATGGCCACGACCAGCGCCGACACCAGGCCCATCAGGGCGGCGATGTGCGCCTTGATATGGAAGAAGGCCAGCGCTGCCAGCATGACCACGACCGGGATTGCGGCGGCCATCGTGGACAGCCAGACATTGTTGAATGGGTCATAAACCTGTGACCACATGATGAATCTCCCCGACTTGATTATGGGTTTATAAGTGAAGTCGGCATCATATTTGACTTGCGGAAATAGTGTCCATGGAATTCCAAAGAACCTAGGGCACGACAGATGAAAATTCTTGAACTTTACAATGCGTAAAGTTCATCCAAGAGCAGGGGTACTTGAGGCGAGGCGGCAGGGCCGCACGGGAGAGTCCGCGCGGCCCCGGTGAGTGGAGGCAGAACCCGGTCAGGTCAGTTGGAGGGAACGGGAGCGGACACGTAGCCGATCAGCGGGTCACTGACGCCGAGGACATGCAGGGCGAACATGCCAATCGCACCGGCCAGCGCCAAGTAGTACAGCGTTGGGAGGATGGTAATGCGCAGCGTCATGCCCTCGCGCCCAAGCAAGCCGACGGTGGCCGACGCGGCGACGACATTGTGAATGGCAATCATGTTGCCAGCCGCTGCCCCGACGCTCTGGATAGCCACCATCAGCGCGCCCGACAGCGACAGGAGGCCGGCGGTCTCGAACTGGAATTGGGCCAACATCAGGTTGCTCACGGTGTTGGATCCGGCGAGGAAGGCCCCGAGCGCGCCGACCGACGGTGCCAGCAGCGGATATACCTGACCCATCAGATCGGCCACGCCGCGTGCCATGGAGATCGGCATGCTGACGAGGTCGTTCGCATTGACGCCGGAGTTGATCATCACCCGCACCATCGGGACGGTGAAAATCAGCACGAAGCCGGCCCCCAGGATGGTGCCGCCCGAGTCGCGCACGGCACGGGCGAAATCAGCAGCGCGCATGCGGTGCAGGAAGTATGTAACGAGGCAGACGAGAATCAGCAGGCCGCCGGGCAGGTACAGCACCTGGAAATTGCCGCCGATTCCCTGCTCGCCGAGGATGTTGGCGAACTTCAGATCGACCGATTTCAGCGCATCGCCGAAGGGTTTGACGGTCCGGGACAGCACCAGCAACAGCGCCAGCAGCACGTACGGGAACCAGGCCATCGCGCGCGAGATGCGGCTCTCGGCCAGCGAGTCCATCGACATCTGCAGGTTGCCGACCCAGGCGACCGGCCACTCGGCAGGCGGAGCAAAATCCCAGCTGTCTTTCGGCACAAGGAAGCCGCGCTTGACGGCCAGCGTCACGACCGCCAGACCCAGCAGCCCGCCGAGAATCGAGGGGAACTCGGGACCCAGGAATACGCCGGCCAGCATGTAAGGAATCGTAAAGGCAAACGCTGAAAACAGTGCGAAGGGAAAAATCGACAGGCCCTCGGTCCAGGACTTGTTGCGGCCGAAGAATCGGGTCATCACCATCACCAGGAACAGCGGCATCAGCGTGCCGCAAATGCCGTGAACAATCGCAACTTCGGACACGATCACGCGGAACAGCGCATCCCATTCCAGGCCCTTGGCGGCCAGCGCGCTGGTGAGCGCGGCCTTGTCGAGGCCACTCTGGACGCCGACGAGCATCGGGGTGCCCACTGCACCAAAGGAGACGGGCGTGGACTGGATCATCATGCCGAACACCACTGCTGCCATGGCGGGGAAGCCGGCGGCCACCATCAGCGGGGCGGCAACGGCGGCCGGCGTGCCAAAACCGGAAGCGCCTTCGATGAAGCTGCCGAACAGCCAGGCAATCAGGATGACCTGCACGCGGCGATCAGGGCTGATGTTGGAGAAGCCGGCGCGGATGGTCGAAATCGCGCCTGAATACTTGAGCGTATTCAGCAGCATGATCGCGCCGAAAATGATCCACAGCAGGCCGACCGTCATGATCAGCCCCTGCAGGGACGATGCAATGACGCGGTTGAGACTCATCCCCCAGACGCCCATGGCAATCGCGCAGGTGACGACGAATACGATCGGCATCGTCGCCTTGGCCGACATGCGAAAGCCGACCAGCAGGACGCCGGACAGCAGGATCGGTGTAAACGCCAGAAGTGCCAGCAAGCCGCTGTCCATGAAGTCTCCTTGTTTGTTTGTCGCTTTGTCTACGATGTCCGTCAGACCGACTGGTTGCCGCACGGACAAAATCGGAGAATGATAGGTAACTGCGGCGGCCATGTCCATCGGCCTCGACTCATCGATGCATGAAATCTATGCATCGATGGTTTGCAGGCGCTCAGCGCTGGTTGGTCACCACGTCGCCGAAAATCCGCGGCGATCCTGATGGCAGGCAGCGGTAGTACTGCGGGAAACCCGCGAGGTTTCCGCCCAGCGCGGCGGCCGCGCGCCAGGGCCAGCGCGGGTCGGCGATGAAGGCGCGCGCCAGCGCCACCATGTCGGCGCGGCCGGATTGCAGGATGTCCTCGGCCTGCTGCGGGTCGGTGATCAGGCCGACGCTGATGACCGGGATCGTCACCTCGCGCCGGATCTGTTCGGCGAAGCCGACCTGGTAGCCGGGGCCGATCGCGATTTTCTGGAGAGGCGACACGCCGCCGGAGGAGATGTCGAGGAAGTCCGCGCCGCGCGCCTGCAGCGCCCGCGCCAGTTCGATGCTCTGCGCGACGTCCCATCCGCCCTCCACCCAGTCGGTGGCCGACAGGCGCGCGCCGACGGCGATGCCCGGTCCGGCGGCGTCGCGCACGGCATCGAACACGCGCAGGGTCAGGCGCATCCGGTTCTCGAGCGAACCGCCGTGTGCGTCGTCGCGTGCATTGGCCAGCGGCGAGAGGAACTGGTGCAGCAGGTAGCCATGGGCGGCATGGACTTCGATCGCGTCGATGCCCAGCGCGCGCGCGCGCCGCGTGGCGGAGACGAAGTCGGCGACGAGGCGATCGATGTCGGCAGCGGCCATCGCGTGCGGCGCCGCCTCGCCCTCCTTGTGCGGCAGCGCCGACGGCGCTAGCGGGGTCCAGCCGCCTTCTGCGGCCGACAGCAGTTGTCCGCCCTCCCACGGGCGGGCGCTGGAGCCCTTGCGGCCTGCATGACCAAGCTGGATCATCAGCTTCGCCGGTGACGCGCCACGCAGCTGGTCGATCACGCGCTTGAGCGCGCGCTCGTTGTCATCGCTGTAGAGGCCGAGGCATCCGTGCGTAATTCGGCCCTCGCGGCTGACCGCCGTGGCCTCGACGCAGAGCACGCCCGCGCCGGACAGCGCAAGCGAGCCCAGATGCGCGGCATGCCAGTCGTTGGCGCAGCCGTCGTCGGCCGAGTACTGGCACATCGGCGAGACCATGATGCGATTGGGGAGCGGGACGGGGCCGAGCGCGATCGGCGAGAACAGCAGCGGGGAAGTCATCGGAGCCTCTTTTCGGGCCTGGGCCGCGAACAAAAGCCGACACTGTAGTGCGGAAGCGGTTTCGCTTCAAGTAGGGGCTCTACCGTGCCGTGCGTCGCGTGTCGATGTGCCGCAGCCTCCGTCCGTCACTTCACCGTCTGAAGGTAGTCGATGATGGCCTTGCGGACCCCGGCGTCGGGCTGCTGGTACATCATGTAGGTGCCCTTCGCGACTTTTTGCGGCTGCTCGAGCCACTGGTCCAGCAGTTCGGGCGTCCACGACTTGCCGGCCAGTCCCGCCCTGAATTCTTCCGAGTACGGGAAGCCCGCCGCTTTACCGGCTTCCTTGCCAAGGATGCCGTACAGGTTCGGGCCCATGCCCATCGGGGCATCGGGCTTGACCGCATGGCAGGCGATGCACTGCTGCTTGTAGAGTTTTTCCCCGGCCGATTCGGCGTGCGCCGATACGGCCGTCCCCATGACGAGGACGGCCGCCAGCATGGCCGGGCAGGACCATGCGTGCTTCATGCTCAGATCTCCTTGCGACGCAGTCCGCGTTCGATGAACTCGGCTTGACGGATCGCCAGCGCGACGATGGTCAGGGTCGGGTTCTCGGCGGCGCCGGTGGTGAACTGCGAGCCATCGGACACAAACAGGTTTTTCACGTCATGCGTCTGGCCCCACTTGTTGACGACGCCGTCGCGCGGCTGCGAGCTCATTCGGTTGGTACCCAGGTTGTGCGTCGACGGGTAGGGCGGCGTGAAGATCACGCGCTTAGCGCCGACCGAATCGTAGAGCGCCTTGCCCTGCTGGAAACCGTGGTTGCGCATCGCCACGTCGTTTGGATGGTCGCTAAAATGTACGTTCGGGATCGGCAGGCCGAACTGGTCCTTCTCGGTCGCGTGCAGCGTGATGCGGTTGGATTCCTGCGGCATGTCCTCGCCCACCAGCCACATGCCGGCCATGTTGTCGTAGGCGTCCATCGCCGCCGAGAAGTCGCGTCCCCAGTCGCCGGGATTCAGGAAGGCAGCCATGAACGGCACGCCGAGCGACAGCGTCTCCATCTCGTAGCCGCCGACGAAGCCGCGACTGGTGTCGTGGCGGGCTTCATCCTTGATGATGCCGGCCATCGTTGTGCCGCGGTACATGTGGACCGGATTCTCGAAGATCGCATAGACCGAGGCCGTCATGTGGCGCATGTAGTTGCGGCCGACCTGGCCGGACGAGTTCGCCAGCCCGTTGGGGAATAGGCCCGATGCCGAATTCAGCAGCAGACGCGGCGATTCGATCGAGTTGCCGGCCACGCAGACGACTTTCGCCTTCTGGAAGTAGCGGTTGCCCTTGGAATCGCCGTACAGCACGCCGGTAGCGCGCCCCTTCACGTCATGCTCGATTCGCAGCGCCTGGGCGTCGGAGCGCACCTCGAGGTGGCCGGTCGCTTCGCCTTTTGGGATCTCGGTATACAGCGTCGACCACTTCGCGCCGGATTTGCAGCCCTGGAAGCAGAAGCCGATCTGCTGGCAAGCGCCGCGGCCGTCGCGCGGCTTGGAGTTGATGGACATGTTCCCGGTGTGGAAGTCCTTGTAGCCCATCTTCTTTGCACCGGCCGCCAGCACCTTGTAGTTGTTGTTGCCGGGCAGGCGCGGGATGCCGTTGGTGCCGGTGGTGCCCATCTTGGCTTCGGCGAGCGCATAGTAAGGCTCGAGTTCTTCATAGGTCATCGGCCAGTCGAGCAGGTTGGCGCCCTTGACGTTGCCGTAGATCGAGCGCGCGCTGAACTCGTGCGGCTGAAAACGCAGCGACGCGCCCGCCCAGTGCGTGGTCGAACCACCAACCGCCTTCACAATCCATGCGGGCAGGTTGGGGAAGTCCTGCGACACGCGCCAGGTGCCGGAGGTCGTGCGCTTGTCCAGCCACGAGATCTTGCTGAACATCGGCCACTCGTCGTTCTCGAAGTCCTGGATCTCGTGGCGCTTACCCGCCTCGAGGATCACGACGTCGATGCCCTTCTGCGCCAGTTCGTTGCCCAGCGTGCCGCCGCCGGCGCCGGAGCCGATGATGACCACCACCTCGTCATTGAGGCCGAATTTCTTTGCCATGTGTATCTCCCTGTGTTCTTGTCTTGGCGTGGCCGCGTATCACGCGTTGGGCGCGTCGCCCATCCAGCTCTGGTCGTTGAAGCCCCGATTGATGTAGCCGCCATGCTGCGCGGACGGGCCCTCGTAGCCGAGCTTGCCCCAAACCGCCGGCTGGTTGTACAAGCTCACGACGAGATCGCCGCGGAGTTTCAGGAAGAACGGGTGCTTCGCATCGGCCATGGCCTGCAGGATCTGCACGCGGTCGGACTCGTCCGCAACGTCTGCATAGGCTTTGCCAAAGCGGCTGTTGGCGTCGGCATCGGCCTTGGCGACGCCGTCGAGCAGCAACTGCTTGAGCGAGGCATCGGCCTTCACCTGGTCGGCGTAGACGCCGACGGCGTTGGCATACAGCTCGTCATCGAAGCGGTCGTGCGGGAAGATGTCGCGCGCGATTTTCGTCAGGGTGGCAAATGCCGACTGGCCGAGCGCTTCGGCGGCCAGCGCTGCATTCGGAATGAACATCATCGGCAGTCCGCCGCTTGCGCTAGCGACAGTACCTGCCGTGGCGATCTTGAAGAACTGCCGGCGTTTCGGCTGTTGGGGTGATGACATCGTTGTCTCCTTCGTGTTTTTTGTTTTGGGTGCGCATCATCGGCGCGGGGGTGCGGGGCAAGCCAGATCGATAGAACCTCCTTTGCATGAAGGCCGGCCTCGAGGCAGGCGGCCGGCACAGCGACTGCGCTTCAGATTATTTCCTGCGTGGGTTCAATCAGGGTAGTAATGTGCTACTGCGCGCAGGGATATTCGCGCGAGCCGCGCGAGTGCGGGTGACGCGCTGCAAAAAGCACTGTCCGGCGTATGAAAAAAGCTGGCAGGTCCGGTGAAAAATCGCGACTCGCCTTGCGTCGCAGCAGGAAAAAACAGCGTTGCAGCTCTGTGCCCGGACAAAAAAAATGCTCTCCCGGCGGGAGAGCAAAAACCTAAAAGGGGATTTAGGCAAGTTCGAGGAGACTGCAGCAAGTCCCTCGAATGCAGATTACGGCAGCTTGCTTTCCGTTATTTGACGAGACGCAAAAGCGACCGCTTCGGTGCACTGTCCGGTGCGCATGATTGATCTTGCGCAAAAGAGCCGGTGAGGCGGGTCAGTTGTCGTCGACCGGGCTGTGGGCCGGCGCCTGCGGCAGCAGATGTCCGAGCTTGTGCGCCTTGGTCGCGAGGTAGCGTGCATTGGAAGTCGTGCTGCCGGCGATGTGCTCGACGCGCTCGGTGCTGATGTCGAACTGCTTCAGCGCGTCGATCTTGCGCGGATTGTTCGTCATCAGGCGCAGCGACTGGATGCCGAAATGCCGGAACATAGGCGCGCAGATCGCATAGCTGCGCAAGTCGTCGGCGAAGCCGAGCTGGTGGTTGGCCTCGACCGTATCGGCTCCCTGCTCCTGCAGCCGGTAGGCGCGGATCTTGTTGATGAGCCCGATCCCGCGGCCCTCCTGGCGCAGGTAGAGCAGGATGCCGCGGCCCTCGGCGGCGATGCGCTTCAATGCGTTTTCGAGCTGGGCGCCGCAGTCGCAGCGCTGCGAGAACAGGGTGTCGCCGGTCAGGCATTCCGAGTGCAGGCGCGCGAGCACCGGCGCGCCGTCGCTCACATCGCCGAGCGTGATGGCCAGGTGTTCCTTGCCGGTCGAGGGCTCGAGGAAAGCGTGCAGCTCGAACGTCGCCCAAGGCATGGGCAACTCGCAACTGGCCATGTACTGGAGGTCGGGGGCAGGGGGGGAGGCGGGGCTGTGCTGCATAGAGAATCTGTCAGGCCGGCGTTCAAAAAGAAATGCGGCGTCGCGTGATTCGCGCCCGCCGCATTCCCGGTGGTCAGGCCAGATTATGCCGCAATCAGCGCATCCATGGCACTGCGGCTGTTGGCAAGCGCCGAATTGACCGCCTCCTCACCCATGGCCACGCCCTCGGTATGGACGAAGGTCACGTCGGTGATGCCGAGGAAGCCGAGCACGCCGCGCAGGTAGGTCTCATGGAAATCCAGCGACTTCGCCGGGCCGCTGCTGTAGACGCCGCCGCGCGACGTGAAGATGTAAAACTTCTTGCCCTGCACCAGGCCGACCGGCTGCCCCTGCTCGTTGTACTTGAAGGTCAGGCCGGCCCGCGCGACGTGGTCGATCCAGGCTTTCAGTGTCGAGCTGATCGAGAAGTTGTACATCGGCGCGCCGATGACGACCACATCGGCTGCCATCAGTTCGGCGACGAGGTCGTCGGACAATTTCACGATGCGCGCCTGCTCGTCGCTGCGCTGCGCGGCCGGCGTGAAATAAGCGCCCATCATCTGTTCGGACAGGTGGGGAACGGGATGGCGTGCGAGGTCGCGCTCGACGACGTTGGCGCCGGCGTGCGCCGCTTGCAGCTTCTGCACGAATTCGGACGTCAGCTGACGCGAGATCGAGCCGCTGCTGCGCACGCTGCTGTCGATGTGGAAGATGGTGGTCATGTGGTCGTTTCCTTGTCTGTGGGGGGAAGTAAATTGGAGATTGCGCCGGATTAGCCTCAGGGCAGGTCGAAAAGCAGCAGTTCGGCCGCCTCGGCGTCGCCGATGGTGATCAGCGGCTCGCCTTCGATCTTGGCCGCGTCGCCGCCCTGCAGGCGCTCGCCATTGACGCTCAGCGCGCCGCGCACCAGATGCAAATAGGCGCGGCGACCGGGTCGCAGCGCATGGGTCAGCCGGACGTCGCCGTCGAGCAGCGACGCGTAGACGCGCGCGTCCTGGTGGATGGTGACCGAGCCGTCGCTGCCGTCCGGCGACGCAATCAGCCGCAGGCAGCCGCGTTTGGAGTCGGCGTCGAAATGCTTTTCTTCATAGCCGGGCGCAATGCCCTTGGCCGACGGTTCGATCCAGATCTGCAGGAAGTGCACGCCCTTCGTGGCCGAATGGTTGAACTCGCTGTGGGTCACGCCCGTGCCGGCGCTCATCCGCTGGACGTCGCCGTACCGCAGCACCGAACCGTTGCCCATGCTGTCCTTGTGCGCGAGCTCGCCGTCGAGGACATAGGAAATGATCTCCATGTCGCGGTGACCGTGGGTGCCGAAGCCGCGGGCGGGCTGCACCTCGTCTTCATTGATCACCAGCAGCGGACCGAAACCGGTATGCCGCGGGTCGTAGTAATGGCCGAAAGAGAAGGTATGCCGCGAGTGCAGCCAGCCGAAGTTCGCAATGCCGCGATCGTCGCCGTGCCGGAGTTCGATCATGGTAGGACCCTTTATGCAATAATTTCGAACAAGTTTCTTGCGAAGACATATCAAGAAACTATTGATTCACAAGCTTTTTTCCATGATTCGCAGTATCCATGAACGATATGCCGGAAGAAAAGCGAAAAATTTCAAGATTAATCATCGAAAATTTCGAATGCGTGGATTGAGCCTGGATTCCCTGCTGGTGCTGGACGCAATCGATCGTGGCGGGTCCTTCGCGGCGGCGGCCAAGGAACTGTTCCGGGTGCCATCGACGGTGTCGTATGCGGTGGCAAAACTGGAGGAGGACCTCGGCGTAGCGCTGTTCGTGCGCGCCGGGCCACGCGTAGAGCTGACGGATGCCGGCCGCGCCTTGCTGACCGATGGCCGCGAGTTGCTGCTCGCGGCTCAACGCCTCGAGCACAAGGTCAGGCGGGTGGCGCGCGGTTGGGAGGCCGAGTTCAGCATCGCCATCGAAGGGCTGTTTTCGGTCGATCTGCTGGCGCCGGAGCTGCGCGAGTTTTATGCGGTGGCCGACAGCACCCGCCTGAAGCTCATGCACGAAGCCCTGTCCGGCACCTGGGAAGCGCTGCTCGACCGCCGCGCCGACCTGGTGATCGGCGCTGCCGGCGACGGTCCTCCGGGCGGCGGCTATGTGGCCGAGCCGATCGGCTTGCTGCACTTTGTCTTCGCGGTCGCGCCGTCCCATCCGCTGGCCGCGCTCGAGCGGCCATTGACCCGGGACGACTTGCTGCGCCACCGCGTGGTCTCGGTCGCTGATTCGGCGCGCCGCCTGCCGCCGCGCACAGTCGGGCTGCTGGTAGGGCAGGACACGTTGACCGTGCCCGGACTGATGGACAAACTGCGTTTCCAGATCGAAGGCCTGGGCGTGGGTTTCCTGCCCGAAGCATGGGCGAGGGCCGCGATCGGCGCCGGGCTGCTGGTGGAAAAAGCGGTCGTCGAGCCGAGGCCGCCGGAGCGGCTGACGATTGCATGGCGCAGCGGCGAGCAGGGCTCGGCACTGGCCTGGTGGATCGATCGCCTGATGCAGGCGAAGCTGCTGGATCGGCTGGAAGCCGGGTGCGCGCGGAGCGTGGGGCAGAGCGTGGCGCAGCGCCCGTCGCCTGCCTAGAGCTCGTGGCTGCCGTAGATCGCCGTCTTTTGCCTCGCCTCGAGATGAATGAATGGGTGGCCGGTGTCGTTCCCGCGTGCGTGCCGCAGCGCGTAGCCCTCGCCGTACGCGCAGGCGAGCACGAAATGGTTGCGGGTCAGCAGTTCAAGTTTGTAGCGAAGCTGGAAGATAGTCACGCGCGCATTGCTGCCGCTGATCGAGCGACCGGCGAGTTTCATCATCAGCAGGATTTCCTCCAGCGGTATGACGCTGCCGATGTGGGCGAGGAACAGTTCGGCCAGCGGTACTTCGGAGGCGGCCAGCTGGATCTTGTTGTCGTTGTAGCCAAGGATGCGCGTGTCGGCATTCAGCGTTAGCAGTCCGCCACCGAGGTCCGACTGCAAGTGCTTTTGGCGTCGCAGGGTCGCGATCACCCGCCGCGCAAGGTCATGCATGGCCTGCCGGCCGCTGATCCAGTCGCTGACGACGATCGGCGTCTCGATCCAGTCGCTGGTGGGGAATTCCTTGTCGAAGACCAGCAGAACGGGCGCCGGCGGAAAATCATGCGCGCTGCTTTCGCAGATCGCCAAATACTCGCGGCTGCCGATCGACCACAGTTCATCGACGATGAACGGATCGGTGGCCTCGATCAGCACGACCGACACGCGTTCCGGGGTGTTCGCCAGATAGTGAGTGCCGAAGGGCTCGTCGATCCGCTCAAGCATCCAGCGCAGCGGCCTGCCGGTATGCAGATGGCGAGGGAAGGCCGAATTGGCCGCGGCCACCTCTTTGGTGATGCGCTCGAACAAGCGATGTCCCATCACCCGAAGGTAAACATTCATGCGGGCTCCTGCGGCGCCTCCGGCACCGGTCGGTGGCCGGGGATGAGCGGATGGTCGATGCCACGCTTGTCAGCCCACGGCAAGGTTCACTTCCTGCATGTCCCGGATGTTTTCCCATAAATTTGCGTGCAGCAGGCGCGCGCGCTCCTGCTGCGCGTACAGTCGGATATCGATGCTTGCGTTCCATTCGGCGCTTCCGGCAAACGTGAGCCGGCCGGCCGCGAGGTCGCGCTGGACCGAGCGCTGCGGCAGCCATGCGATGCCCGCGCCGTCGAGGGCGAGCGCGTGCAGCACCTCGGGGGCCGGGCTCTGCACGACGAAGTTGAACGATGGATCGCTCGGCCGGAAGCGGATCAGGGCGTTACAGATCCTGCCGAAAAAAGTCTCCGGCGGGTAGCAGAGTATCGGCAGTTGCCGCACGCGCGACTCCAGCAGCAGGTACTGCGGCGCGCCGTCGGCGTCCGGCCGGCATACCGGAACGAGGCGATCCTCGCCGAGCTGTATCGACGGACAGGTCCGGTCGTCGATCGACATCGGCACTACACTGCTCTGGTAGACCATCAGCAAGTCGCAGCGCCCGCCGGACAGCGCGATCGTGCCTTCGTAGGTTTCGCCGGTCTGGACATCGAATTTCAGACCGCTGATCTGCGCGCGCACCTTGCCTATCCATGCCGGCATCACGCTCTCGACCAGCGAATGGGCGACGAAGAGCTTGATGCCGGAGAAAACCCGGCTGCGGTGGCCGAGCGCCAGGCGGGTATCCTGCAATTGCCTCACCATTTCGCGGGCCGAGTCGCGGAACAGGTGGCCGGCCATCGTCAGCCTAGGCGGGATCGTATCGCGGTCGATCAGTGGAATTCCGATCCAGTCCTCCAGTGATCGTATCCGTCGGCTGAAGGCCGACTGCGTGACGTTCCGGGCTTGCGCGGCCCGCGTAAAACTCGACAGGTCCGACAGGACAAGAAAATCTTCCAGCCATTCGATATCCATCGCACCTCCCTGCCTGTCTCGCGCTCCGCGCCAACTTGCCGGGGAAGCGACCGCCCATAGTTATCTGAATTGCAATCAGCGCATGAACGGGAATGTAAACAAAATGGTTCCTCTTCGATAGGCGCGATGGACAGCGGAGAGCCGAACTCTCGGTCGATTTCATTTATCGCTGGAAAAACTGTCACTACTCAACAACGGAAAAGGCCACTTTTGTGCGGGTAAAAGCCATGGGGTGGCCAAAAATATGCCCACAAATAGTGCAATGTCCAAGCACCCGTCCCACAGGACGGCAGAGCGCCGTCTCAGTGGCCGGCCCAAAAAAAAACCGCCGGCAAGCCGGCGGTCGTCAAGACAAAAACCGATCAGTGATCGTTGATGTCGTTGTCCTTGGTTTCGCGGACAAACAGCGTGCCGATCACCGCCGTCAGCAGTGCGATGACGATCGGGTACCACAGGCCATAGTAGATGTCGCCCTTGTAGGCCACCAGCGCGAACGCCGTGGTCGGCAGCAGGCCGCCGAACCAGCCGTTGCCGATGTGGTAAGGCAGTGACATTGACGTATAGCGTATGCGCGTCGGGAACATCTCGACCAGCATGGCTGCGATCGGTCCGTACACCATCGTCACGTAGATGACGAGGATGATCAGCAGCACCAGCACCATCGGCTTGTTGATCTGCGACGGATCGGCTTTTGCCGGATAGCCTGCTTCCTTGATGACGGCCTTCAGCTCGTCGGTGAACTGCTTGTCCTTGGCTGCGGCGTCTTCTTTCGACAGACCGGCGGCGTTGTACGACTGCAGTACCTTGTCGCCGATCTTGATGACCGCAGGCGTGCCGGCCGGAGCGACTTCGTTCGTGTACGCCACCGAGGCGGCCGCGAGCTTAGCCTTCGCGATGTCGCAGGACGACGTGAATTTCTTCGTGCCGGTCGGGTTGAACTGGAACTGGCACTCGGCCGGATCGGCGACCACGACCACCGGCGAATTCTGCGCCGCAGCCTCGAGCGCCGGGTTGGCAAAGTGGGTCAGGCCCTTGAAGATCGGGAAGTAGGTCGCGGCCGCGAGGACGCAACCGACCATGATGATGTTCTTGCGGCCGATCTTGTCCGACAGAGCGCCGAACACGATGAAGAACGGCGTGCCGATCAGCAGCGCGGCGGCGATCAGGATGTTCGCGGTGGCGCCATCGACCTTCAGCGTCTGGGTCAGGAAGAACAGCGCGTAAAACTGGCCGGTGTACCAGACCACCGCCTGGCCGGCCGTCAGACCGACCAGCGCGAGAATGACCAGCTTCAGATTCTTCCACTGCCCGAAAGCTTCGGACAGCGGCGCCTTCGACACCTTGCCTTCTTCCTTCATCTTCTTGAAGGCCGGCGATTCATTCATCGTCAGGCGGATCCAGACCGAAATACCGAGCAGGAAGATCGACACCAGGAACGGAATGCGCCAGCCCCACTCGGCGAACGCCTCTTCGCCGACCGACGTGCGGGTGGCAAGGATCACCATCAGCGAAAGGAACAGGCCGAGCGTTGCCGTTGTCTGGATCCATGCAGTGAACGCGCCACGCTTGCCGTCCGGCGCGTGCTCGGCCACATAGGTGGCCGCGCCGCCGTATTCGCCGCCGAGCGCGAGGCCCTGAATGATCCGCAGCACGATCAGGATGATCGGCGCCGCGATGCCGATGCTCGCATAGTTGGGCAGCAGGCCGACGATGAAGGTCGATGCGCCCATCAGCAAGATGGTCACGAGGAAGGTGTACTTGCGGCCGACCATGTCGCCGAGGCGGCCGAACACGATGGCGCCGAACGGACGCACGATGAAGCCCGCGGCAAAGGCGAGCAGCGCGAAGATGAACGCGGTGTTCGGGTCGGTGCCGGCGAAGAACTGCTTCGCGATGATGGCCGCGAGCGCGCCGTACAGGTAGAAGTCGTACCATTCGAACACGGTGCCGAGCGACGACGCGAAAATGACTTTCCTCTCCTCCGCAGTAATGCTGCGCGAGGGGGCCTGAGCAGTGGCCATGTTGTCTCCTTGGTTATATGCAGATCATTGGACGAATGTCGTCACAATCGTCGCGAGTGTAGGGAGCCAAACTTACGCTTGCCTTGCTTGAAACTTACGGAAACTTACAGATCAGGGCTTGAATAGAACGGTCGTGCGTAAAACTATGCTATCCTCGACCGGCTCGCGACGCTTGTCGCATTGATAAAAACATCCGGAGACCTTCATGACCGACGCCGTCATCGTATCGACCGCCCGCACCCCGCTTGCAAAATCCTGGAAAGGCGCCTTCAACATGACCCACGGCGCGACCCTGGGCGGCATCGCACTGAAGGCTGCGATGGAGCGCGCAGGGCTGGATCCCGCGCAGGTCGAAGACGTGATGATGGGCTGCGCGAATCCCGAGGGCGCAACCGGCTGGAACATCGCGCGCCAGATCGCGCTGCGCGCCGGCTGCCCGGTGAGCACGCCCGGCATCACGATCAACCGATTCTGCTCGTCCGGCCTGCAGACCATTGCCAGCGCCGCGCAGCGCATCATCGCCGGCGAGGGCGACATTTACGCGGCCGGCGGCGTCGAGTCGATCTCCTGCGTGCAGAACGAGATGAACACGCACATGTTCAAGGATGCGTGGCTCGAGGAGCACAAGCCGGAAATCTACTGGCCGATGCTGCAGACGGCGGAGACGGTCGCCAAGCGCTACGGCATCGCGCGCGAGCGCCAGGACGAGTACGGCGTGCAAAGCCAGTTGCGCGCGGCTGCCGCGCGCGACGCGGGCCGCTTCGCCGACGAGATCGTGCCCGTCACCACGACCATGGCCGTCGCCGACAAGGCCACCGGCCAGATCGTCACCCGCGAGGTCACGGTAGCGGCCGACGAGGGCATCCGCGCAGACACGACCTACGAAGGCGTCTCGCAGATTCGCACGGCGGTTCCGGGTGGCGTCATCGCCGCCGGCAACGCCAGCCAGTTCTCGGACGGCGCGTCGGTGGCCATCGTCATGAGCGACAAGGCTGCCGCCGCGGCCGGCAAGACGCCGCTGGGCATCTTCCGCGGCTTCGCCGTCGCCGGCTGCGAGCCGGACGAAATGGGCATCGGCCCGGTGTTTGCGATCCCGAAGCTGCTCAAGCAGACCGGCGTCCGGATCGAGGACATCGACCTGTGGGAGCTGAACGAGGCCTTCGCCGTGCAGGTGCTGTATTGCGCCGACCAGCTCGGCATCCCGATGGACCGGCTGAATGTCAATGGCGGCGCGATCGCGCTCGGCCATCCGTACGGCACCTCCGGCGCCCGCCTGACCGGCCATGCGCTGATCGAGGGCAAGCGGCGCGGCGCAAAATACGTGGTGGTCACCATGTGCATCGGCGGCGGGCAGGGCGCCGCCGGCCTGTTCGAGGTGATCTGACGCGCAGCGGGCCCATGCCATCGCTGATCCTGTCGCGGCGCGACCTCGACTTCCTGCTGTACGAATGGCTCGACGCGGAGGCGCTGTGCCGGCGTCCGCGCTTTGCCGAGCACAGCCGGGAAACCTTCGACGCGGTGCTCGACCTGTGCGAGCAACTCGCCACCGACCAATTCGCCCCGCACAACCGCAAGGCCGACGAGCACGAGCCGCAGTTCGACGGCGAGCGGGTCACGCTGATACCCGAGACGCGCAAGGCGCTGCGCGCCTTCTGCGACGCCGGGCTGATGGCGGCCGG
>JAMNXS010000060.1 GCA_023653025.1 Burkholderiaceae bacterium | reverse complement strand
GCAGACATACATGCGCACCTTGCCCGGCTCGATCGGCGTGAATGTTTCCTTGTCACGCGCCAGCGTGTTGTAAATCTTGAGGTCGCTCATGAATGGAGAGGAGGCGGTGATGCTGGCCGACCGGTGTGCCGCATGGGAGGCAGGCGAGGTCTGCTGGTTCGAAATCCGGCCGTTCGTCTTTTGATAAAATGCGGGTTTCGTCGGAGTATAACATCGAAGGTTGCGCGTTCCGCGCCGCCTGCCACCATCAAAAAGGATGTCCATGTTGCGTCGTCACCTGCTGATCCTGATGTCCGTCCTCTCCCTGTCCGCCCTGCCGCTGTGGGCCGCGGCCGAGGGCCTGCCGAAAGTGTCGATGAAGACCAGCGCCGGCGAGATCGTGCTCGAACTTAATCCGGAGAAGGCGCCCAAGACCGTCGAGAATTTCCTGCAGTACGTGAAGGCAGGCTTCTACAACAACACCCTCTTCCACCGCGTGATCAACGGCTTCATGGTGCAAGGTGGCGGGTACGATGCGCAGGGCAAGGAGAAGCCGACCCGCGAGCCGATCCAGAACGAGGCCAAGAACGGACTACGCAACCAGGTCTATACGATCGCGATGGCCCGCACGTCGGATCCGCACTCGGCCAGCGCCCAGTTCTTCATCAACGTCAACAACAACCGCTTTCTCGACTACCCCGGCCAGGACGGCTGGGGCTATGCCGTCTTTGGCAAGGTAATCAAGGGCGCCGACGTGGTCGACAAGATCAAGTCGGTCGAGACCGACCGCCGCGACAAGCCGCTGCAGAACGTGGTGATCGAGTCGGCCTCCATCGTCGAATAACCGTTTTACATCGCAAGGAAACATCATGGCAGTCGTACTCACCACCAACCACGGCAAGATCACCATCGAACTCGACGCGGAGAAAGCGCCAAAAACCGTCGAGAACTTCGTCAACTACGTGAAGTCCGGCCACTACGACGGCACCGTCTTCCACCGTGTGATCAATGGCTTCATGATCCAGGGCGGCGGTTTCGAGCCGGGGATGAAGCAGAAAGCGACCGGCGAGCCGATCGAGAACGAGGCGGCCAACGGCCTGACCAACGATTGCTATACGGTCGCGATGGCACGTACCAACGACCCGCACTCGGCGACCGCGCAATTCTTCATCAACGTGAAGGACAACGACTTCCTGAACTATTCGGGCCCGGACAGCTGGGGCTACTGCGTGTTCGGCAAGGTCACCGACGGCACCGACGTCGTTGATGCGATCCGCAAGGTGCGCACCGGCAGCAAGGGCTTCCACGGCGACGTGCCGGTCGAGGACGTGATCATCGAGAAGGCCGAGATCGTCTGAGCCGGGGAGGCAGGACGCCAGATGAGTGCCAGATGAGCGCCAACCCGCCCGTTGAACCGAAGGCGCAGCCGCAAACGGCTGCGCTTTTTGTTTCAGACATCCATCTGTGCCCGCAAATGCCGAAGACGGCGGCGGCCTTCTTCCGTTTCCTGCACGAGCAGGCGCGGCACGCGCAGGCGCTCTACCTGCTGGGCGACATCTTCGAATACTGGGCCGGGGACGACGATATCGATGCCCCGTTCAACCGCAGCGTCGTCGATGCGCTGCGCGCGCTCGCCGATGCCGGCGTGGCGCTGTACTGGATGGCAGGCAATCGCGACTTCCTTGCCGGCGATGGCTTCGCGCAGGCGACCGGCGCGATCCTGCTGCCGGACCTACATGTGGCCGACGTCGCCGGACAACGCGTGCTGCTGCTGCATGGCGACGCACAATGCACGGACGACCATGACTACATGGCCTTCCGGGCACAGGTGCGCAACCCGGACTGGCAGCGCGCCTTCCTCGCCAAGCCGCTGGCCGAACGCAAGGCGATCATCGAGGGCATGCGCGAAGGCAGCCGTGACGCGCAGCGCGAAAAAACCATGGCGATCATGGACGTGAATTCCGGCGCCATCGCTCGCCTGTTCGCAGAGCATCGCGTGAGCCTGATGATTCATGGGCACACACACCGGCCCGACACTCATCAACATGACAGCGGCGTGCGTCACGTGCTGACCGACTGGGATTGCGACGGCCCCGTGCTGCGCGGCGGCTGGCTGGCGGCGGATGACAGCGGCCGCCTGAGCCGTCATGCGCCGGACTAGACGCCGGCTGCCGCCAGCATCGCGATTTCCTCGTCACTGAAGCCCGCTGCACGCCGTGCGTCCAGGTTGAAAGGACCGCGCAACAGCGGCGCCTTGTGGCGAACCGACAGCTCGGCATACAGCGCCACCGGATCATGGCCGTCGCGCTCGCACAGCCAGCGATACCAGCGGTTGCCGATCGCGACATGGCCGACCTCGTCGCGCAGGATGATGTCGAGAATCGCGGCGGCATCATGGTCGCCGACTTGCGCGAGCTTCGCGCGCACGGCCGGCGTCGCATCCAGCCCCCTGGCCTCCAGCGTACGCGGCACCAGCGCCATGCGGGCGGTAATGTCGCTCGCAGTTTTCTCGGCCATCTCCCACAGGCTGCCGTGCGCACTAAAATCGCCGTACGCGAACCCCAGCGTGCGCAGATGCGCGGCCAGCAGCGAGAAATGCAGCGCCTCTTCGGCGGCGACCTGCAGCCAGTCGCCATAAAACTCGCGCGGCATGGCACCGAAGCGCCAGACCGCATCCAGCGCAAGGTTGATCGCATTGAACTCGATATGCGCGAGCGCATGGATCAGCGCCGCGCGCCCTTCGACGGTGGTCATCGCGCGCTTGCCGACCTCGCGCGGCGGCACCAGCAGCGGCCGCGGCGGGCGACCAGGTAGCGGCGCCTGCGGCGACAAGGACGACAGGGACGACGACGGATCAACATCGATACCCTGCGCCAGCCACTGCGCATGCAAGTCACGCGTCAGCGCGACCTTCCTTTCCACATCGGCTTCGCACAGCAGGGTGAGCGCCACGGTGCGCAATTCACGGGCATCGGTCGTCGGGGATGGATTCATGCGGTCAAGGGTAAAATGCGGGCTTTCCGTTTGCCGGTATTGTAATTCCCATGCCGATCTACCAGCTTGGCGATGCGCTCCCCCGCATCGATGACTCCGCCTACCTGACCGATTCCGCGACCGTGATCGGCGACGTCACGCTCAAGGCGAACGCCAGCCTTTGGTACGGCGTGACCCTGCGCGGCGACACCGAGCCCATCGTGATCGGCGAGAACAGCAACATCCAGGAAGGCTCGGTGCTGCATACCGACAAGGGCTATCCGTTGACCGTCGGCGACAACGTGACCGTCGGCCACCAGGCGATGCTGCACGGCTGCACGATCGGCGACGGCAGCCTGATCGGCATTCAGGCGGTGGTGCTGAACGGCGCGAAGATCGGGCGTAATTGCCTGGTCGGTGCGGGCGCACTGGTTACCGAGGGCAAGGAATTCCCCGACAATTCATTGATCATAGGATCGCCGGCCAAGGCAGTGCGCACGCTGACGGAAGAACAAGTGGCCGGCCTGAAAAAGAGCGCCGACATCTATGTGCAGCGCGCGAAACATTATCGCCAGCACCTGAAACGCATCGATTGAGCTGCGAGTGACTAAACAAGCATTGCCGATGAGCGACACCCTGCAGAAATTCATGTTCGAGCACTCGCTGGTGCGAGGCGAGCTGGTGGAACTGTCATCGACCTGGCAGCACGTCCAGGCGCGCCGCAGCTATCCGGCGGCAGTGAATGCAGTGCTGGGCGAGATGATGGCCGCTGCAGCGCTGCTGTCGGCCAACCTGAAATTCAACGGCACCATCATCCTGCAGATTCATGGCGACGGGCCGGTGAAGCTGATGGTGGTCGAATGCGATGCCCTACTGCGCCTGCGCGCGACCGCCAAGCTGGCCGAAGGCGCGTCGATTGCTGACGATGCCGGGCTGCGCGAGCTGGTGAACCGGCACGGCCAGGGCCGCTTTGCGATCACGCTAGATCCGACCGACAAGCTGCCGGGCCAGCAGCCGTATCAGGGCATCGTCGCGCTCGACGGCGACTCGGTATCGACCGTCATCGAGAACTACATGATGCGCTCGGAACAGCTCGATACCCGTCTCTGGCTGGCGGCCGATGGCAAGGTCGCGCGCGGGATGCTGCTGCAGAAGCTGCCGGCGGACGGCGGCACGCTGACCGGTAACGAAGATGTCGACGCCTGGGACCGCACCGTGATGCTGGCCTCCACCGTCCGCGCCGCGGAATTGCTCAGCACCGACATCATGACCCTGATGCAGCGTCTGTTCTGGGAGGAGACAGTGCGCGTGTTCGAGCCGCGTCACCCGGCCTTCCACTGCAGCTGCTCGCGCGAGAAGGTCGGGAACATGCTGAAAATGCTCGGACGCGACGAGGTGGATGACGCGCTGACCGATCTGGGCAAGCTGGAGATTGATTGCGACTTCTGCGGCCAGCATTTCAGCTTCGACAAGGTCGACTGCATGCAGCTGTTCACCACCGAAACGCTGGCCGATGCGGTGCAGCCGCCGGGCACGCAGCAGCATTAAAGCGGAAGGAGGTCATTGAGCGGTGTTGGCGGATTTCGCTGCGCTCTATCCGCCCTACAGTTCATGAGCGCTCAGGAGTTGTCGTAGGGTGGATAGAGCGCAGCGAAATCCGCCGGTTTCGCGAAACCCGCCGCTGCCTGCCCCGCACACCGACAAGCTCAATTCCCCGTCGGCTCTGTCTTCACCGCCAGCTTCTTCGCCCCCGGCTCGAGAATCTGTACAAAGATCTCGCCATCCTTCACCAGCCCGAGCTCGTAGCGCGCCCGCTCCTCGACCGCGCCGGTGCCCTCCTTCAGATCCTGCACCTCGCCGGCGAGCTGGTCGTTGCGTGCCTTCAGTTCGCGTTCCTTCTCAAGCGCGGTGTCGAGTTGCCGCGACAAGTCCCAGACCCGCAGCCAGCCGCCCTTCCCGAGCCAGAGCGGATACTGGATCAGCACAAGCAGGGCGATCAGGCAGATCAGGATCAGGCGCACGGGAGGCGTCGCTGGAAGGGCTGCCGGCGGCAGCCCGCCGGCTTACTTGAGGTTGTAGAAAGCCTGGCGGCCGGGATAGCTGGCGATGTCGCCCAGGTCTTCCTCGATGCGCAGCAGCTGGTTGTATTTCGCCATCCGGTCCGAGCGCGACATCGAGCCGGTCTTGATCTGCAGCGCATTGGTGCCGACGGCGATGTCGGCGATGGTCGAGTCCTCGGTCTCGCCAGAGCGGTGCGAGATCACGGCCGTGTAGCCGGCGCGCTTGGCCATTTCGATGGCGGCGAAGGTTTCGGTCAGCGTGCCGATCTGGTTGATCTTGATCAGGATCGAGTTGGCGATACCCTCGTCGATGCCCTGGCGCAGGATTTTTGTGTTGGTGACGAACAGGTCGTCGCCGACCAGCTGCACCTTGCCGCCCAGCGCACGGGTCAGCGTGGCCCAGCCCTTCCAGTCGCCCTCGTGCATGCCGTCCTCGATCGAGATGATCGGGTACTTGTCGCACCAGGTCGACAGCAGGTTCGTGAAGTCGTCGGCCGACAGCTTCAGCCCCTCGCCGTCGAGGTGGTACTGACCGTCCTTGTAGAACTCGGAGGCCGCGCAGTCGAGGCCGAGCGCGATCTGCGTGCCCGGCTCGTAGCCGGCTTTCTCGATCGCCTGCAGGATCAGCTGGATCGCTTCCTCATGGCTCTTCACCGACGGTGCGAAACCGCCCTCGTCGCCGACCGCCGTCGTCAGACCCTTGTCGTGCAGGATCTTCTTCAGCATGTGGAAGACCTCGGCACCATAACGCATCGCTTCGCGGAAGCTCGGCGCGCCGACCGGGATGATCATGAACTCCTGGATGTCGAGGTTGTTGTCCGCGTGCGCGCCACCGTTGATGACGTTCATCATCGGCACCGGCATCTGCATCGCGCCGGAGCCGCCGAAGTAGCGGTACAGCGGCAGACCGGCCTCCTCCGCAGCGGCCTTGGCCACGGCCATCGACACGGCCAGCGTCGCGTTCGCTCCGAGGCGCGCCTTGTTGTCGGTACCGTCGAGATCGATCATCGTGCGGTCGAGGAAGGCCTGCTCGGAAGCGTCGAGGCCCATGATCGCCTCGGAGATTTCGGTATTGATGTTCTCGCAGGCCTTGAGCACGCCCTTGCCGAGGTAGCGGCTCTTGTCGCCGTCGCGCAATTCGATGGCCTCGCGCGAGCCGGTCGATGCGCCCGAGGGCACGGCGGCCCGGCCCATGACACCGGACTCCAGCAGCACATCGCATTCGACGGTGGGATTGCCGCGCGAGTCGAGGATCTCGCGGCCTACGATGTCAACGATTGCACTCATTCAGTTCTCCTCGGGTTGCGTTGGTGTTGTTGTTTCACGGGCGGGAAAAGACTCAGCCGAAATCGTTCTCGAGCAGTGGCTGGGATTTGACGACACGGTCGAGCGCGGCCAGGCTGGACAGTAATTCGTGCATGCGCGCCAGCGGCACGGCGTTCGGGCCGTCCGATTTTGCATTGGCCGGATCCGGATGGGTTTCCATGAACAGGCCGGCGATGCCGACGGCCACTGCCGCACGCGCCAGCACCGGCACGAACTCGCGCTGGCCGCCGGACGAGGCGCCCTGCCCGCCGGGCAGCTGCACCGAGTGCGTGGCATCGAAGACAACGGGGCAGCCGGTCTCGCGCATGATGGCCAGCGAGCGCATATCGGAGACCAGGTTGTTGTAGCCGAACGAGACGCCGCGCTCGCAGGCCATGAAGACGTCGGTCGGCAGCCCCGCTTCGGCGGCAGCGTCGCGCGCCTTGCCGATCACGTGCTTCATGTCGCCCGGCGCGAGGAACTGGCCCTTCTTGATGTTGACCGGCTTGCCGGACTGCGCGCAGGCGCGGATGAAATCGGTCTGCCGGCACAGGAAGGCCGGCGTCTGGATCACATCGACGACGGCGGCCACCGGGCCGATCTCGTCGACTTCGTGCACGTCGGTCAGCACCGGCACGCCGATCTGCTTTTTGACGGTGGCGAGGATTTCCAGGCCCTTCTCCATGCCGAGCCCGCGAAAGGACGAGCCGGACGAGCGGTTCGCCTTGTCGAACGAGGACTTGTAGATAAACGGAATGCCGAGGCCGGCGGTGATTTCCTTCAGGCGGCCTGCGGTGTCGAGCGCCATCTGTTCGGACTCGATCACGCAGGGGCCGGCGATCAGGAAGAACGGTCGGTCGAGGCCGACGTCGAAATCGCAGAGCTTCATGCGGCTTTCCTCTGGTCGGCCACGCCCTTGTGAGCAAGGGCGGCGCGGATGAAGGAGATGAACAGCGGGTGGCCGTCGCGCGGCGTGGACTTGAACTCCGGGTGGAACTGAACGCCCATGAACCACGGATGCGCGTTCTCGCCGGTGCGCGGCAATTCCATGATCTCGCACAGCGACTCGGTGGGGGTGCGTGCCGACACCACCAGCCCGGCCTGCTCGATGCGGTCAAGGTAGTGGTTGTTCGCCTCGTAGCGGTGGCGATGGCGCTCGGTCACGGTGGCGCCGTAGATGTCGGCGGCCAGCGTGCCGGGCTGCACCGCGCAGGTCTGCGCGCCGAGGCGCATCGTGCCGCCGAGGTCGGAGTTGGCGTCACGCCGCTCGACATGGCCGTCATGGTTCTGCCACTCGGTAATCAGCGCCACCACCGGATGCTCGGTGTCAGGGTCGAATTCGGTCGAGTTCGCACCGGCGAAGCCGGCGACATCGCGCGCGTATTCGATCAGCGCGACCTGCATGCCGAGGCAGATGCCCAGATAAGGCACCTTGTTCTCGCGCGCGTAGCGGACGGCAGCGATCTTGCCCTCGACGCCGCGCTTGCCGAAGCCGCCCGGCACGAGGATGGCATCGTATTTTTCGAGGCTGTTCGACGCGCCGGCCTCGAATTCTTCGGAGTCGACGTACTCGATGTTGACGCGCGACTCGGTATGTATGCCTGCATGGCGCAGCGCTTCGGTCAGCGACTTGTACGATTCGGTGAGGTCCACGTACTTGCCGACCATCGCGATGTTGACTTCCTGCTTCGGGTTCTCGAGCACGTTGACCAGCCGGGTCCATATCGACAGGTCGGCGTCATGCGGGTGCAGGTCGAGGCGCTCGCAGATGATGCGGTCCAGCCCCTGATCATGCAGCATCTGCGGGATCTTGTAGATGGTGTCGGCATCCCAGACCGAAATGACCGCGTCTTCCTGCACGTTGGAGAACAGCGAGATCTTCGCGCGCTCGTCGTCCGGAATGCGGCGGTCGGCGCGGCACAGCAGCGCATCGGGCGAGATGCCGATTTCGCGCAGCTTCTGCACGCTGTGCTGGGTCGGCTTGGTCTTGAGCTCGCCGGCCGACTGCAGGTAAGGTACCAGCGTCAGGTGGACGAAGGCCGCGCTGTTGCGTCCGCGGCGCAGCGACAGCTGGCGCGCCGCCTCGAGGAAGGGCAGCGACTCGATGTCGCCCACGGTACCGCCGATCTCGACGATGGCCACGTCGTAGCCTGCGGCGCCGCGATGGATGAATTCCTGGATCTCGTTCGTGATGTGCGGAATCACCTGCACCGTCTTGCCGAGGTATTCGCCGCGGCGCTCCTTGCGGATCACGGATTCGTAGATCTGGCCGGTGGTGAAGTTGTTCACCTTCCTCATCTTCGCCGTGATGAAGCGCTCGTAGTGCCCGAGGTCGAGGTCGGTCTCGGCGCCGTCATCGGTCACGAATACCTCGCCGTGCTGGAACGGGCTCATCGTTCCGGGATCGACGTTGATGTAGGGATCGAGCTTGAGGAGGGTGACTTTGAGGCCGCGCGATTCAAGGATGGCGGCCAGGGACGCTGCCGCGATCCCCTTGCCAAGGGAGGACACGACGCCGCCAGTGACAAATACAAACTTGGTCATTGCAGGATATGCCGAACGGCACTAGCGTGAAACTCGAATTATAACGCACGTAACCGTCGCGGCTTTGCAAAGAATTTGCGGATTCAAGGTCGGATGCGGAGTGCGGCGGGTTTGTCAGGGTGACATCGGAGGATGCTCATGCGGCGGATGTCGCTGCGCTCTATCCGCCCTACGGTGGCGGAAATCTACGATGGCGGTTCCGTAGGGCGGAGTGAGCCGCAGGCGAAATCCGCCACCGCCCACTGCCGGCGCGCCTCAAGGCGAATAACTGATCGACAATCTCAGAAATTCCTGCCGCCCCTGCGCCTCCTCCACCCGGCGGATTTCATTGCTGCGCCCCACGACCGACACCCGCACGGCCCAGCGCGCCACCTGCCATTGCCATCCTGCCTCGATCTCGCCGGTCACGCACCGCGGCTCGACGGTGCGCTGCGACTGGCTGCCGATCCAGCCGCCCTGCAGCGTCGCGTCGTGGACGACGCCGCGCACGCCGGCACGCAGAAAGCCGTAGACCGTGCCTTCGGCGGCCGACGGCTGCAACTCGCCGAAGCGCAAGGTCAGGTCGCCGCCGAGGTCGGTAAAGATGTTGCCTAGCCGTGCCGCGACGCCCGGGCGCAGGTCGGCATGCGGGCTAAAGCGCAAATACGGGCCGCGCCCGCCGACATGGGCAACGACGCCGACCTCGTTCTCTATCTGCGTGCCCCAGCCCTGCGGCTGCGGCTGGTTCAGGAGCTGGTGCAGCACATCCTGCGTCCGCTGCCCTTGCGCGCAGGGGCCAATGCAGCCGATGTCGAGGCCGAAGGCGAGCTCGCTGCCGTCGGCGTCCTCGATCCGGTAGAACAGGCCGGCGTACAGCCAGCCTGCATAGGGCCGGTCGAGCGCGCGCAGCTGGTCCGGCCGCAGCCGTGCATCGGCGGCCGTGTACAGCTGCTGTCCGACCCGCCATCCCGCCGAGCGCCAGCCTTCGCTGCTGCGCACGCGGAAACTTTGCGACAGCCGCAGCCCGCTGGTGTACAGCCCGTCGTCGTTGCGCAGCAGCAGAGAGTCATTGTCGATGTCGAGCGTGGTCGTCGGCCGCCCCTGCCGGAAAATCTCGCGCAAATCCTCGCCGGCCGGCTGCATGGCCGGGGTCTGGGCAGCAACCACGCCGGCCATCAGGCACAGCAGCGGAATCAGGGAGACGGAGCGCATGGGATGGAAAGCGGCAAGGCCAGCGGTGGATGCTGCCATGTCCGCGCATCAAGGCAGTCGATCATGCACAAACCGCGTGTCCGGCGCGACACAACGGCGGCTCGACCAGTAGCGCGGCGTCTCGCAGCGCTGCTTGAGCGCGATGCCGTGGTCGTCGATGCCCAGCGTTACCGCTCCGGCCTGATCGCTGCGCAATACGCGAATGCCGCGCGCGTCGTAGCGCGCCACGACCTCGGCTTTCGGATGCCGGTAGCGATTGCGGTAGCCGACCTGGAACAGCGCCATGCCGGGCCGTACCGCATCGAGGAATTCGGGCGTCGACGAGGTGCCGCTGCCGTGATGCGGCGCCAGCAGGACATCGGCGCGCAAGCGATCGGCGGCGCGCGCCACCAGCGCCCGCTCCTGCGGCGCCTCGATGTCGCCGCCCAGCAGCACCGCGTGCCGGCCGGCGCGGATTCTCAGCACGCAGCTGCGGGCGTTCGGCTTGGCCTGGTCGTCGCCGGCCGCCGGGTGCAGGAACTCGAAGTCCACGTCGTCCCAGCGCCAGCGCTGCCCGGCCACGCAGCCGACATGGCGCTCGCCGGCCGCCGTCTGCAGCAGCGGGTGGTCGTCGCGCAGCGAGGAAGCGATCCAGCCGACAGGCAGCGCAGCGAGCAGCGAGCGTGCGCCGCCTGCATGGTCGCTATCGCTGTGCGAGATCACGAGTGCATCGAGCCGCGCGATGCCGCGCCAGCGCAAATACGGCAGGATCACGCGGCTGCCGCCGTCCGACTCGGCCGAGTATGCCGGCCCGGTGTCGTACAGCAGGCGGAAATTGCGCGTCTCGACCAGCAGGGCATTGCCCTGCCCGATATCGAAGGCCGTCAGCCAGACGCCGTCGCGCGGCGCGGACGGCCATGCCGCCAGCAGCGGCAACCAAGCCAGCACGCCCGCCCAGCGCAGCGGCCAGCCGCGCGGGGCGAGCAGCCACAGCGTGCCGGCCAGCGCCATCGCGGTCGGCCACAGCCCCGGAGCCGGCGCCTGCCAGACCGCCAGCGGCAGCGCCGACAGCCGCTGCAGTACCTCGGCCAGCAGCGCCATGCCGCCATGCGCCGCCTGCAGCAGCCAGCCATGCAGCGGCGCTGGCAACACGCTGCCCAGCAGCGCCAGCGGCGTGACGACGAAGCTGACCAGCGGTATCGCCAGCGCATTGGCCAGCGGACTGATCAGCGAGGTCTGCCCGAACAGCAGCAGCGTCAGCGGCAGCAGGCCGACGGTAACCACCCATTGCGAGTGCACGCCGGACGCGACCGCCTGCCGCAGGCCGGCCGGCGTCTGCTCGCGGCCGTCCGCGGCCAGCATCAGGCAGGCAATCGCGAAAAACGACAGCCAGAAGCCGGGCCACAGCATGGCCCACGGATCAAGCACCAGCACCGCCAGCAGCGCCAGTGCCAGCACCTGCGGGGCGGCGACGATCCGGTCGCACCAGACGGCAGCCGTGACCACGGCCAGCATCAGCAGCGTGCGCTGTGCGGGTATGCCGAACCCGGCCAACGCCACATAGACCAGCGCCGCCGCCAGCCCGGCCGCGGCGGCTGCCTTGCGCGCCGGGAGCATCAGCGGCAGGCTGGCGCCGATGAAGAATGAACGGCGCCACAGCCAGTGCAGCAGGCCCGCTGCTAGGGCAGCGATCATCGTGATGTGCAAGCCCGAGATCGACACCAGATGGCCGATGCCAGTGCGATTGAACACGTCCCATTCGGCGGCGCTGATGGACCGCTGGTCGCCGATGACCAGCGCCACGATCACGCCGGCATGCGGCGCCTCCGGCAGCGCGGCGGCGATACGGTCGCGGATCGCGGCGCGCGCGCGGCCGATGCCGTCGCGCAGGCTGAAGACAAAATCGTCGTCCTTGCGAGCTCCGCCCTCCCGCACATAGCCGCTGGCGCGGATGCCCTCGGTCAGCCACCAGGCCTCGGCATCGAATCCGCCGGGATTGGCGAGCCCGTGCGGACGCTTGAGCCTGACCGTGAGCGTCCAGCGCTGGCCGGGACGCAGGTCGGGCACGGCCCGCGCGCCGCCATACCAGCCGAGCCCGATGCGGCGCGGCAGCGCGACCGGCTCGCCGGCCAGCGTCGCGCGCTCGGCATCGATGGTGAAGCGCCGCCCGTGCTCGAAGGTATCCGGCAAGCTGGAGATCACGCCGGTAAGCGCGATGTCGCGCCCTTCGAGCGCCGGCGGCAGCACGTCGGCCATGCGCTCGCCGGCGCGCCAGCCGGACCAGCCGGCGCCGAGCGCCAGGCCGGCCACGAGCAGTAGCAGCGCCCGCCACGGCCGCTGCCGCTCGGGAATCAGGAAAAGCAGGAGCAGGCAGGCAGCCCCGGTCACGCCGAGGACGGCATCGACCGCGGCGCCGGGCAGGACGGCGCGCGACTGCAGCCAGGCTGCGCCGCCGAGCCAGCCCAGGGCCAGCGCGCGCACTAGGCCATCATCAGGTTGCCAAGGCGGGGCAGCACGCGGGCGACGTTGTGCGACGTCTGCCGGGCAATGTCTGCCAGTGGCTGGCCGCGCAACTCGGCCAGCACCGCGGCAATGCGGGGCAGCTGCGCCGGCGAGTTGCTCGCCGGGTGCAGCCATGCGGGAGAGATGTCGGGCGCGTCAGTCTCCAGCGCCAGTGCGGCGTCGGGCAGCGTCGCAGCGAGCCGCCGGATCTTCAGTGCGCGCGTGAAGGTCATTGCGCCGCCGAAACCGAGGACGAAGCCGAGGTCGATGAAAGCCTGCGCCTGCTGCGCGCTGCCATTGAACGCGTGCGCGATACCGCCGCTCACGCGGTGGCGGCGCAGGTGCTTCAGCACCGTGTCCTGCGAGCGCCGGACGTGGAGGATGACCGGCAGACCGAAGTCACGCGCAATCTTCAGCTGCTCGACGTAGAAGTGTTCCTGCTTGTCGCGCAGCGCGGGCTGCGTCAGCTCGGGTATGAAGAAATCGAGGCCGATCTCGCCGACGCCGACGAAACGCGGATCGCCGATGGCGGCACCGACGCGCTCGCGCAGCCGCGCGAGGTCATCGACGGCGGCCTGTGGAACACAGACCGGATGGATGCCGAGCGCATAAACGCCGTTTGGCAGCGCGCGGGAGAGCGTGGCCACCGCATCGAAATTGGCCCGCGCCACCGCCGGGATCACGATCCAGTCGACGCCGGCCGCTGCCGCGCCGGCCGCCATGCCCGTCGGATCCACGAACTCGGCCGCGTCGAGGTGGCAGTGGCTGTCGATGAACATCGCCGCTCAGGCCAGCGCGCGGCCCGACAGGTGGAGCACGCGGTCGCAGCGCGCGGCCAGTTCGGGATCGTGAGTGACGATGACGAAGGCCGTGCCGAGCGTCTGCGCCAGTTCCAGCATCAGCTCGAACACCTGATGCGCGGTATCGCGATCGAGGTTGCCGGTCGGCTCGTCGGCCAGCACGCAGGCCGGCTGCGTCACCAGCGCGCGCGCCAGCGCCACGCGCTGCCGCTCGCCGCCCGACAATTCGCCCGGCACATGCGACAGCCGCTGCCCCAGCCCCACGCGCGCCAGCACGGCCGCCGCCGCTTGCCTGGCCTCGCCCTTCGGCACGCGCCGGATCAGCAGCGGCATGGCGACATTGTCGAGCGCGGAAAACTCCGGCAGCAGATGGTGAAACTGGTAGACGAAACCCAGCGAGCGATTGCGCAGCTCGCCGCGCGCCGTGTCGGACAGCCCGGCCAGCTCGCTGCCAAGCAGGCGCACGCGGCCGGCCGTGGGCTGGTCGAGCCCGCCGAGCAGATGCAGCAGGGTCGACTTGCCCGAGCCGGAGACGCCGACGATCGCGACCCGCTCGCCCTTGTGGACGGCCAGGCTGATGTTGTCGAGCACGGTCAGCGACTCGCGTCCCTGTGCATAGGTCTTGCCCAGACCCTCGCAGGACAGCACCACGGCGCGATCATTCATAACGCAGCGCCTCCGCCGGACGCACGCGCGCAGCGCGCCAGCTCGGATACAGGGTCGCCAGGAACGCGAGGATGATCGCCATGCCGCCGATGCGCGAGACGTCCGGCCAGCGCAGATCCGACGGCAGGCTGCTGATCAGGTAGATGTCGCTCGGCAGGAACTGCACACCGAACAGGCCCTCGATGAAGGGAACGATGACGTCGATGTTCAGCGCCACCAGCACGCCGAGCGAGACCCCGATGGCGGTGCCGATCAGGCCGACCAGCGCGCCCTGGATGATGAAAATCTTCATGACGGAGACCGGCGACGCGCCCAGCGTGCGCAGGATCGCGATGTCGGCCTGCTTGTCGGTCACCGTCATCACCAGCGTAGACACGAGGTTGAACGCCGCTACCGCGATGATCAGCGTGAGGATGATGAACATCATTCGCTTCTCGGTCTGCACGGCAGCAAACCAGTTGCGGTTCTGCATCGACCAGTCGCGCACATACAGGTCGCCGGCCAGCATCGCGCCGAGATCGGCTGCCACCTCGGGCGCGCGCTGCATGTCGGCGATCTTCAGCCGCAGCCCGCTCGGGCCGGACAGCCGGAACAAGCGCTGCGCGTCATCCAGATGGATGAAGGCCAGCGAGGAGTCGAATTCGAAATGGCCGGCCTCGAAAATGCCGACCACGCTGAACTGCTTGAGCCGCGGCAGCACGCCCGCCGGCGTCACCTGTCCCTGCGGTGCGATCAGCGTCAGCTTGTCGCCGATGCGCAGCCCGAAGCCGCGCGCCAGCTCGCTGCCGATGACGATGTTGAACTCGCCGGGCTGCAGTGCGTCGAGCCGGCCGCGCACGACCTGCGCAGCCACATCCGATACCCGCGGCTCTTCCGCGGGCAGAATGCCGCGCACCATCACGCCGCGTACCACCTCGTTGCGCGTGACCATCGCCTGTCCGTCGACAAAGGGCGCGGCGGCGCGCACTTCCGGCTGCTTCGCCGCCTGCGCCGCCAGCGTCCGCCAGTCGGCAAGGCTGCCGGAGCCGTCGAACACCTCGACATGGGACAGCACCGACAGCATGCGGTCCCGCACCTCTTTCTGAAAGCCGTTCATCACCGACAGCACGACGATCAGCGCAGCCACGCCGAGCGCGATGCCGGCCATTGAAATCAGGGAAATGAAGGATATGAAACTGTTGCGTGCGCTGCGCCGTCCTGCCCGCGTGTAGCGCAGGCCGATCATCCACTCGAACGGCAGGTTGTTGAACAGGAACAAGCAGGGCTCCGGTGATCTTTTGACAAGGCCGGAGTTTGCCATACAGCCGATCAATTGAGGAAACAATGGCAGTGGATCCCCTAAAATGCCGACATGCGCGATTCCACCCTGCTGCTCCCCTTTGCCCTGCCCCCCGCCGAACATGCGAAAGACCTGATCGCTGCGCTCGACGCACCTGCGCTGGCCCTGCTGCTGGCGCGCGGCAGCGAGGCGGCGCGCATCGACGGCGAACCGTTCGCCGCTGCCCTGCCGCACGAATCGCTGCTGGTTCCCGGCCACGGCGACAACAGCCCGCCGGTGGCGCATGGCCTGATGCGGGAACTCGGCCTGCCGCCGGCCGACGGCTTCTGGTTCGTGCTGCAGCCCGCGCATTTCCATGTCGCGCGCGATCACCTGGTGCTGACCGACCTGCGGCAACTGGCGCTGGACGAGACCGAGTCGCGCACGCTGTTCGACGCCGTCAGGCCGCTGTTTCACGAGCTCGGCCACGAACTCCGCTTTGGCGATGCACGGCGCTGGTTCGTGCGGGCCGATGCATGGCAATCGTTGCGCACCACCACGCCCGACGCAGCGACGGGCCGCAACATGGATGTCTGGCTGCCCTCCGGCGAGCGCGAGCGCGACTGGCGCAAGCTGCACAACGAGGTGCAGATGCTGTGGCACATGCACCCGCTCAACGACAGCCGCGAGATGCACGGCGCGCGCCGCGTTAACGGCCTGTGGCTGTGGGGCGGAGCGGCCGCGGGCGACTGGCCCGCGACGGCGGTGGCACAGGTCGATGATGCGCTGGTTCCGCATGCGCTGGCCGGCGACTGGGGAAGTTGGCTGGCCGCGATGCAGCAGATCGAGACCCGGCATGCCACGCAGCTGCTGGCCGCGCTGACCTCGGGCACCATCGACCGTCTCACGCTGCAACTGACGGACGCGACCCGCGTGCGCAGCTGGCATGCGACCCGGGCCGGCATGAGAAAATTCTGGATCCGCCCGTCCCTCTCCCGACTCCTGTCCTGATCGTCCATGACCCGCTTGTCCGCCCGTACCTACTCCCCCCGCCATGCCGCGCTGCTGGCGCAGCAGGGACTGCATCCGGTGATGGCGCGGCTGATGGCCGCGCGCGGACTGCAGGAGTCGCGTGAGCTGGCCACCGAACTCGATGCGCTGGTCAAGCCCGGCGAGCTCACGCACGTGGATCGTGCAGCCGTCTTCCTGGCCGACGCCATTGCCGCCGGCCGGCGCCTCGTGATTGTGGCCGACTATGACTGCGACGGCGCGACCGCCTGCGCAGTCGCCATTCGCGGCCTGCGGCTGATGGGCGCCGAGGTCGACTACATCGTGCCGAACCGCTTCGAATACGGCTACGGCCTGACGCCCGAAATCGTCGAGCTGACTGTGCGCGAGAAGGCGCCCGACGTGATCATCACCGTCGACAACGGCATCGCCAGCATCGCCGGCGTGGCCGAGGCGAAACGGCGCGGCATTCCGGTGGTCGTGACCGACCATCACCTGCCCGGCGCCGAATTGCCGGAGGCCGAGGTCATCGTCAATCCGAACCAGCCGGGCTGCGGCTTCCCCAGCAAGCACCTCGCCGGCGTGGGCGTGATGTTCTACACGCTGCTGGCGCTGCGCGCCGAGCTGCGCCGTCGCGGGCGCTTTGATGCGGCCAGCCAGCCGCGGCTCGACCATCTGCTCGATCTCGTCGCGCTGGGCACGGTGGCCGATGTGGTCCGGCTCGATGCCAATAACCGCATCCTCGTGGCACAGGGCTTGAAGCGCATCCGCGCCGGCCGCGCCCACCCTGGCCTGGCCGCGCTGTTCTCGGTGGCCGCGCGCGATGCGCGCAAGGCCACGCCCTTCGACCTCGGCTTCGCCGCCGGCCCGCGGCTGAACGCGGCCGGCCGGCTGGCCGACATGTCTGTCGGCATCGAATGCCTGCTGACCGACGATACCGCGCGCGCATGGGACATCGCGCGCCAGCTCGATGGAATCAACCGCGAGCGGCGCGAGATCGAGGCCGGCATGCAGGAGGCCGCGCTGGCGTCGCTGGAGGCGATCGATCCGCGCGACAGCGCGACCCTCACGCTGTTCAACGCCGGCTGGCACCAGGGCGTGATCGGCATCGTCGCCTCGCGGCTGAAGGAAAAGTTTTACCGCCCGACCATTACCTTCGCGCCGGCCGGCGACGGCATGATCAAGGGTTCGGGCCGCTCGATACCCGGCTTTCACTTGCGGGACGCGCTCGACCTGGTCTCCAAGCGGCATCCGCAGCTGATCGACAAGTTCGGCGGCCATGCGATGGCGGCCGGCCTGTCGCTGCGCGAGAATGACTTCGAAGCCTTCGCGCAGGCTTTCGAGCAGGTCGGCCGCGAATGGCTGTCGGCCGCCGATCTCGAGCATGTGATCGAGCATGACGGTGCGCTGGAGCCGGAATACTGTACGCTGGATTTCATTGCCGAGCTCGATGCCCAGGTCTGGGGCCAGGGCTTCGCGCCGCCGCTGTTCTGCGACGAATTCCTGGTGCTGAACCAGCGCGTGTTGAAGGAGCGCCACCTGAAGCTGCAGCTCGAGCGCGACGGCCGCCAGTTTGACGCGATCTGGTTCAACCATGCCGACGGCCTGCCGGCCCGCATACGCGCGGCCTACCGGCTGGGGGCGAACGAGTTCAACGGGCGGACCTCGGTGCAGTTGATGGTGGAGTTTGCCGAGGGCAGCGGCT
>JAMNXS010000059.1 GCA_023653025.1 Burkholderiaceae bacterium | reverse complement strand
TTGCGCTCGGCGGCTGGGTCAGCACCAACTACGCGGTACTCGCCTGCGGAGGATTTCCGTTGTGCCAAGGCGAACTCATGCCGGCCATGGATTTCAGGCATGGATTCACCCTATGGCGTGAACTCGGGATGACGCGCAGCGGCGACTACCTGCCGTTCGATGCGCTGGTCGCCGTGAACTGGGTGCACCGGATGTTTGCCTTCGTCGTCGTTGCCTTCCTTGCCTACGTCGGCTGGCGCGCGGCGCGCGTGGCCGGCACCGAGCGCCTCGGCCGCGGCCTGATGCTGGTGATCCTGATCCAGTTCGGCACCGGCATTGCCACCGTCGCGCTCGACTGGCCGCTGACTATTGCGGTGCTGCACAATGCCGGCGCAGCTCTCTCTGTCGCGCTCCTCACCATGTTAAACTGCCGCCTCGCCGGGCAGCAGGCCGGCAGCGGCCAATCCATCCGCGCCACGCTCCACCCCGCCTGAGATTCACCGATGACCACCCTCACCATCCAGCCGAACCGTATCGCGCAGTACTGGGCGCTGACCAAGCCGCGCGTCACGCAACTGGCGGTGTTCTGCGCCGTGATCGGCATGTTCCTTGCCGAGCCCGGCCTGCCCGACTGGCGGGTGCTGGTCGCTGCCACGATCGGCATCTGGCTGCTGGCCGGCGCCGCCTTCGCGGTCAACTGCCTCGTCGAACGCGAGATCGACGCGCGCATGGCACGCACCGCCCGCCGCCCGATGGCGCGCGGCGAGATCACCGTCCTGCAGACCCTCGCCTTCTCCGGCGTCATCGGCGGCCTCGGCATGTGGGTGCTGTACACCCTCGTCAATCCGCTGACGATGTGGCTGACCTTCGCCACCTTCGTCGGCTACGCGGTGATCTACACCATCATCCTAAAGCCGGCCACGCCGCAGAACATCGTCATCGGCGGGCTGTCGGGCGCGATGCCGCCGGCGCTGGGCTGGGCGGCCGTCGCCAACGACGTGCCGATGCAGGCGTGGATCCTGGTACTGATCATTTTCGTCTGGACCCCGCCGCACTTCTGGGCGCTCGCGCTCTACCGCCGCGACGACTACGCGCGCTCCGGCCTGCCGATGCTGCCCATCACGCACGGTATGGAGTTCACGCGCTTTCACATCTGGCTCTACACGATCATCCTGTTCGCGACCTCGCTGCTGCCGTTCGCCGTGCGCATGAGCGGGCTGCTGTATCTGGTGTCGGCCGTCGTGCTGGGCGCCATCTTCCTGCGCCATGCGTGGCTGATCTGGCGCCGCTATGACGACCTCGTCGCGCGCAAGGCCTTCACTTACTCGATCGTCTACCTGTCGCTGCTGTTCGCGGCGCTGCTGGTCGATCACTACATACCCTACGCATGAACCCGTTGCGCAAGCTGCTGATCGTTGCCGCCGGCGTGCTGCTGCTCGCCGCCTGCGACGGCAAACCGCCCGCGCCCAAGGCGTCGTTCGCGAACACGGACATCACCGGTCTCGATTACGCGAAAAGCTTCCAGCTGACCGACCACACCGGCCAGCCGCGTTCGCTGGCCGACTACCGGGGCAAGGTGGTGCTGGTGTTCTTCGGCTTCACCCAGTGCCCGGATGTCTGCCCGACCACGCTGGCCGAGATGGCGGACCTGAAGAAGCAACTCGGCGCCGACGGCGACAAGCTGCAGGTGGTGTTCGTCAGCGTCGATCCCGAGCGCGACACGCAGGAGGTGCTGGCGAGCTTCGTGCCGGCCTTCGATCCGAGCTTCGTCGGCTTGCGCGGCAGCGCCGAGCAGACCGCGCAGATCGCGAAGGACTTCAAGATCTTCGTGCAGAAGGTCGCGGCCAAGGATGGCCAGTCGTACAGCATCGACCACACGGCCGGCAGCTACCTGTTCGATCAGCAAGGGCGATTGCGGCTGTTCGTGCGGCACGGTCAGCGCGAGGGCTTGCTGAACGATATCCGGCAGCTGATGGCAGGCGCGTAAGCCGCGCCGCAGGCGAAAAAAAAGCGTCCCCGCGGGGACGCTTTTTTCATGGCGGCGCACTTACGCGTAGGCCGCCAGCGCCGCTTTCATCTTCTTCATCGCCGCCACCTCGATCTGGCGGATGCGCTCGGCCGACACGCCGAACTCGGCGGCCAGCTCGTGCAGCGTTGCCCCGTTGCCGTTGTCTGCGGCCAGCCAGCGCGCCTCGACGATCCGGCGCGAGCGCGCGTCCAGTTGCGCCAGCGCCTGCTCCAGCCCCTCGGACTGCAGCCGGTCGTACTGGCGCGCCTCCAGCATCTTCAGCGGCTCCGAATGCTCGGCCGACAGGTACGAGATCGGCGAAAACTTCGCATCCTCGTCGTCATCGGTCGGCGCCTCGAGCGCAATGTCGCGGCCGGTCATCCGGGTTTCCATCTCGACCACGTCCTCGCGCTTGACGTTCAGCGTCTGCGCGAGTTCATCGACCTGCTCCGGCGTCATCGCATCGAGGCCCGACTTGTGGCTGCGCAGGTTGAAAAACAGCTTGCGCTGCGCCTTGGTCGTGGCCAGCTTCACCATCCGCCAGTTGCGCAGGATGTATTCGTGGATCTCGGCCTTGATCCAGTGGATCGCGTAGGACACGAGTCGCACGCCCTGCTCGGGATCGAAGCGCTTGACGGCCTTCATCAGGCCGATATTGCCCTCCTGGATGAGGTCTGCATGCGGCAGTCCGTAGCCGAGATAGCCGCGCGCGATCGAGACCACCAGCCGCAGATGAGACATGATCAGCCGCTGCGCGGCCGCCAGATCGCCGTCGTCGCGCAGCTTGCGCGCCAGCGACGACTCCTCTTCCTGCGAGAGCATCGGCAGCCGGTTGACGGCAGAAATGTAGGCATCCAGGTTGCCGAGACTGACGGGAAAACCAAGCGCCAGTGCCTGGCGACCGGCCGGCACGAGGGCAGACGATGCGGACATAGCTGTCATTGTTTCTCCTGGGTTGGGCGTTGCTGAGTGCCGCCCGGCGGCGACCTCCTCAAGACGGATGTTAGCACTCTTGGTGGTCGAGTGCTAATGATGGCGTCGAGGGGGCGGGCGCTGTTCGAACAAAAAGGCAGCAAGGACAGGCCTAGACCAGAAAATACGGAATTATCGGTCATAGAATACGGATTTATCGTTGTGCGGCTCCGGATTTGCAGATACGCTCCGGTGATGGATCCTGAACGCCACTATCCTCGGCTCCTCGCGCCCCGGATTGCCGAGGCATTGCGGGATACGCCCGTGGTCCTGCTCACCGGACCGCGACAAGCCGGGAAGACCACGCTCGCCCGCCAGATGGCGGGCGAGGGCTCTCGCTATCTGACGCTGGACGATGAGCTCGTTTTGCTGGCAGCCCGGCAGGATCCCGCCGGGCTGATTCGCAGCCTGGATCGTGCCATCATCGACGAAGTGCAGCGTGCCCCGGAATTGCTGCTGGCAATCAAGAAGCAGGTCGATGAAGACCGCCGGCCGGGTCGCTTCCTGTTGACCGGGTCTGCCAACCTGATGGCGCTACCGACGCTGGCCGACTCTCTGGCCGGGCGAATGGAAACCCTGTCCCTGCTGCCGCTCTCGCAGAGTGAGATGCAGGGGGCCACGTCGAACTGGATCGATGTGGTATTTCGGGGCGACTTCCTCGAATTGCATTCCCCCGCAGTCGGCGAGGCGCTGATCGATCTGGTCTTACGTGGCGGATACCCGGAAGCAGTCGCCCGTCCGGCAACGCGACGCCGCTTCCAATGGCTGAAGCAGTATGTCGATGCCTTGATACAGCGTGACGTGCGAGAGGTGGCCGACATAGGCAAGCTGGATCAACTGCCTCGTTTCCTGTCCGGGCTGGCCCAGATGGCGGGGCAGATGGCAAACTATACGCAACTGGGCGGTCAGATCGGGCTGGCCGACAAGACCGCCCGACGCTACGTCGGCGTGTTCGAGCAGATGTACTTGCTCAAGCGGGTCGATGCGTGGTCGAACAACCGGTTGAAACGTGTCATCAAGAGTCCGAAGCTGCAGTTTATGGATTCCGGCTTGCTGTCGATGCTGATGGGCCTCGGCAGGGAGGAAGCACAAATGCATCGCGTCCGCTTCGGGAGTGCACTGGAAAGTTTCGTCTACGGAGAGTTGCTGAAGCACGCCGCTGTCGCCGACGATGAATACCGTGTTTTGTATTACCGGGATGCGGACAAGGTGGAAGTCGACTTCGTGATGGAAAACGCATCTGGAGAGGTGGTTTGCGTCGAAGTCAAGGCGGCGGCGACCGTCAGGGAAAGCGATCTCCGTGGGCTCAGGAAGGTGTCCAGTCTGGCTGGCGAAAAATTCAGGATGGGCGTCGTGCTCTATGATGGTACGGAGACGCTGCCCTTGGGCGAGCGCCTGTGGGCCGTACCCTTGTCGTCGTTGTGGGGGAAATAGTTACCGTTCGACGGAGCAAACGCCTGAGCCCGTTTATTGCCCCGCCGCCCGCAGCGCCCGCCGCACCGACAGCGCCGCCCCGAGCACGCCCAGCGCCGCGCTGCCGGCCAGCAGCATCGCCACCGACGCCGCGTCCAGCGGGGCGAGCAGAAAGCCCGAGCCGTACAGCTTCGCCAGTTCGCCGACGGAGACATTCAGCAGCATCAGGCCGCCGAACACTGCCAGCAGCGCGAGCGCGCCGGCGCACAGGCCCAGCAGGCCGCCCATGTAGTAAAACGGCCGTGCGACGAAAGCATCGGTGGCGCCCACCAGCCGCGCCACGCCGATCTCCTCCTGCTGCGTGTAGACCTGTAGCCGTATCGTGTTGAACACCACCGCGACGACCACGCCGCACAGCGTGACCGCCAGCAGAACCAGCACGCTGGCGGCCAGTTGCAGCAGGGCCGCGAGGCGCCGCACCCACGCCGCATCCAGCTGCACGGTCTCCACGCCCTGCACGCGCTGCAGGTCGGCCGCCAGCTTCTCGATCTGCGCCGGGCCGGCCGGTTCGGCGCCGCCGACGCGCACCACCCACGCGTCAGGCAGCGGGTTGCTGCCCAGCGCCGACACCACGTCAGCGAGGCCGGCGCGTGCCTTCATTGCGTCCAGCGCACGGTCGCGATCGACGAATTCCAGCGTCACCGGCACGCCGTTGCGCTGCGCGGCCGCGCGGATTTCCGGGCCGATGGCTTGCACGCGGTCGCGCGCCACCTCGGTCGACAGGAAAACGCTGATCTCGGGATCGACCGCAAGATCGCGCGCGACCGGGCGCAGGTTCTCGAGCAGGGTCAGGCCGGCCAGCGGCAGCACCAGCGCCAGCGCAATCACGCCGACATTGAAGGCGAAGCTGCCGGGGCGCTTGCCGGCCTGGGTCAGCGCCGCGCGCAGGGCCAGCCAATGGTCACGCAGCCAGTTCATGCGCCCACCTCGCTCTGTGCGTCATGCATGCCGATCACGCGCCCGCGCTCGAGTTGCACGACGCGGTCGGCATTCTGCAGCAGGCGCTCGTCATGAGTGGAAATAATGCAGGTCACGCCCGCGGTGTTGAATGCCTGCAGCATGTCGATCACAAGCTTTCCGCTGGCGCGGTCGAGGTTCGCCGTCGGCTCGTCGGCGAGGATGATGCGCGGCTTGTGGACGATCGCGCGCGCGATCGATGCGCGCTGCTGTTCGCCGCCGGACAGCGCCTGCGGCAGCAGCGCCGCCTTGCCGCCGAGGCCGACCCGGTCGAGCGCCACGCCGGCGCGCTGCATCGCCTCCTTCGCGCTGGCGCCGCTGACGACCAGCGGCAGCATTACGTTCTGCAGCACGTTGCGGTCCTGCAGCAGCCGATGCTGTTGCAGGATCAGGCCCAGCTTGCGGCGCAGGTAGGGCAGCGTCGCGCGGTTCAGCTTGCGCATGTCCTGGCCGCTGACCAGGAGCAGGCCGCCGCTGGGCCGTTCGATGCCGGCCACCAGCTTCAGCAGCGTGGACTTGCCGGCGCCCGAGGGACCGGCGAGGTAGACCAGCTCGCCCTCGGCGATCTCCATCGACACATCGGTCAGCGCCGTGACGTCGCCCGGATATTTTTTCGAGACGTGGGAAAGGGAAATGATCGACATGAGGTTGGCGGCGCGTCAGCCCAGCAGCGCATCGACGAATTCGGAGGCGACGAATGGTTGCAGGTCGTCGATGCCCTCGCCGACGCCGATGAAATAGACGGGAACCGCGCGCTGCTTGACGATGGCGGCCAGCACGCCGCCCTTGGCCGTGCCGTCGAGCTTGGTGACCACCAGCCCGGTCAGCGCCAGCGCATCGTCGAAAGCCTTGACCTGCGCAAGCGCGTTCTGCCCGGTGTTGCCGTCGATGACCAGCAGCACTTCGTGCGGCGCGCCGTCCATGCCCTTGCCGACGACGCGCTTGACCTTCCTGAGCTCGTCCATCAGGTGCAACTGCGTCGGCAGGCGGCCGGCGGTGTCGATCATCACGACATCCATGCCGCGCGCGCGGCCGGCCTGCACCGCGTCGAAAGCGACGGCGGCCGGGTCGCCGGACTCCTGCGCGATCACGGCCACGCCATTGCGCTCGCCCCAGACCGTCAGCTGCTCGCGTGCCGCCGCACGGAAAGTGTCGCCGGCGGCCAGCAGCACCTTCTGCCCGTGCGACTGCATGTGTTTCGCGAGCTTGCCGATAGTTGTCGTCTTGCCGGCCCCATTGACACCGGCGATCATCATCACCAGCGGCTGTTCGCGGCCCAGCAGCAGCGGCTTTTCCAGCGGGCGCAGCAAATCGATCATCAGTTCGCGCAGCGCCGCCTTGACTTGCGCTGCTTCGGTCAGCTTCTCGGCCTTGACCTTCTTCTTCAGCGCCTCGAGCAGGTGCGCGGTGGCGTCGACGCCGGCGTCGGCCATCAGCAGCGCGGACTCGAGTTCCTCATAGAGCTCGTCATCGATCTTCGTCCCCGTGAACAGGGTGGCGATGCCCGACGAGGTGCGGGACAGCCCGGCCTTCAGTCGGCCCAGCCACGACTGCTTCGCCACCTGCGACGCGGCAGGTGTCGGATCGAGCGGCGCGCCGGCGCCGGCATCAACCGATGGTACCGGTTCGGCGGCGGGCGTCGCCGGCGCGGACTCGGCCGGCGGCGTTTTCTTCTTGAAAAAACTGAACATCCGGAATGGAAATGGGGTTGCGCTGCGAGGGAATGCGGCTGCCTATACAATCTGCCGCTCGGCGTCGGCAGTCATGCCGGTCATGATGTCGGTCCGAACCCGGGCCGGATGCCCGGACATCCTGCAGGCGCATCAACCAACGGCCCACATTCTAACAGAGCAAAGACCATGATTTTCCGACTCGGATCGCTGTTCCTTGCCGCCGTCTTCGGCCTCGGCCTGCTGCCCCTTGACGCCCACGCCGGGCCGGCCGCGCACGAGTTCCGGCTGGCCAACGGGCTCAAGCTGATCGTGCGGGAAGACCGGCGTGCACCGACCGTGGTGAACATGGTCTGGTACCGCGCCGGCAGCATCGACGAGCACAGCGGCGTCACAGGCGTGGCGCACGTGCTCGAGCACATGATGTTCAAGGGCACGAAGCAGTTGAAGCCCGGCGAGTTCAGCGCGAAGGTCGCGGCGCTGGGCGGGCGCGACAACGCGTTCACCAGCCGCGACTACACTGGCTACCACCAGCAGGTCGAGAAGTCGCGGCTCGAGCAGGTCATGGCGCTGGAGGCCGAGCGCATGCAGAACCTGAACCTCGACCCGGCGGAGTTCGCCAAGGAGATCCGCGTGGTGATGGAGGAGCGTCGGCTGCGCACTGACGACAAGCCATTGTCGTTGTTGTACGAGGCGCTGAATGCGACCGCCTACGTCGCCAGCCCGCAGCGCAATCCGGTCGTGGGCTGGATGAACGACCTGCAGAACATGACGGCGGCCGACGCCCAGGCCTGGTACGACCGCTGGTACGCGCCTAACAATGCCACCATCGTCATCGCCGGCGACGTCGATGCGAAGCAGGTGCTGAAGCTGGCCGAGAAGCACTTCGGCAAGATTCCGCCGAAGACGCTGCCCAAGACCAAGCCGCAGGAGGAGCCGCCGCAGCGCGGCATCAAGCGCGTGACCGTCAGGGCGCCAGCCGAAAACCCCTACCTGCTGATGGGATGGAAGGTGCCCAAGCTGCAGGACGTCGAGAAAGACGTCGATCCGTTCGCGCTCGAGGTGCTGGCCGCGGTGCTCGACGGCTACGACAACGCGCGGCTGCCGGCCAGGCTGGTGCGCACTGAGCGCCTCGCCAACTCGGTCGACGCCGGCTATGACGGCATCGCGCGCGGGCCGGTGATGTTCATGCTCTCGGGCGAGCCGACCAAGGACACCGGCATCGAGGCGCTGGAAGCGGCGCTGCGCGCCGAAATCGAGCGCATCGCGAAAGACGGCGTGTCGGCCGACGAGCTGCGGCGTGTGAAGGCACAGCTGATCGCCAGCCAGGTCTACAAGCGCGACTCGGTGTACGGGCAGGCGATGGAAATCGGCGCCATGGAAATGGCCGGCATCTCGCACAAGCTGATCGACCGCATCATCGAGCGGCTATCGGCGGTCACGCCGGCGCAGGTGCAGGCGGTCGCGCAGAAATACTTTTCCGACGAACAGCTGACCGTCGCCACGCTGTCGCCGCTGCCGCTGACGGCGCAGGCGGAGAGCCAGCCGTCGGAGCCAGGGCTGCGTCACTAACCGGGACCATCATGCTCAAGCGCTTCCTCCTCTGCATTCTCCTGCTGGCCGGCGGTTCCGCGCAGGCCGGCCTCGACATCCGGCACTGGACGCTGGCCAACGGCGCGCGCGTCTATTTCGTCGAGAGCCGCGCGATTCCCGTGGTCGACGTGAACGTCGATTTCGACGCCGGCAGCCGTCGCGACCCGGCCGGCAAGGCCGGCCTCGCCGCGCTGACCAACGGCATGCTGGCGCGCGGCCTGCGCGAGGCGGCGCTGCCGGATGGCGCAGTCGAGCCGGCCATGACCGAGGCCGATCTGTCCAACGCGGTGGCCGACATCGCCGCGCAGCGCGGCGGCGGCGCCGGCACCGACCGCTCCGGGCAATCGATCCGCACCCTCTCCTCGCGCGACGAGCGCGAGCGCGCGCTGCACGTGCTCGCCCGCCTGCTCGCGCATCCGAGTTTTCCCGACGACCTGTTCCAGCGCGACAAGGCGCGCACGGTCGCGGCCATCCGCGAGTCGCTGACCAAGCCGGAGTCGATAGGCTCGAAGACCTTCTGGCGGCTGGCCTATGGCAGGCATCCGTATGCCGCCGAGGCGACGGTGGACAGCGTGCAGTCGATCACCCGCGCCGACCTCGTGCAGTTCCACCAGCGGCATTACGTGGCCAACCATGCGGTGATTTCCATCATCGGTGACCTGAGCCGCGCCGAAGCCGACGCCATCGCGCGCGAACTGACAAAGCGCCTGCCGCAGGGAGAGCGGCTGCCGGCGCTGCCGGCCGTCGCGGCGCCGGCCGCTGCCGAGGAGCGCATCGCGCATCCGGCATCGCAATCGCACATCACGGTCGGCATGCCGGCGCTGTCGCGCGGCGACCCCGACTTTTTCGCGCTCACCGTCGGCAACTATATTCTGGGCGGCGGCGGCTTCGTTTCGCGCCTGACGCGCGAAGTGCGCGAGAAGCGCGGGCTGGCCTACAGCGCCTACAGCTATTTCAGCCCGATGGCGCAGGAAGGGCCGTTCATGGCCGGCCTGCAGACGCGCAAGGACCAGTCGGACGAGGCGTTGAAGGTCGTGCGCGACGCGATCGCGGGCTACCTGCGCGACGGCCCGACCGATGCGGAGCTGCAGGCTGCCAAGGACAACCTGATCGGCGGCTTCGCACTGCGCATCGACAACAACCGCAAGATCCTCGACAACCTCGCGACCATCGGCTTCCACAAGCTGCCGCTCGATTACCTCGATACCTGGACCGACAAGGTCGCGCAGGTGACGGCGGCCGACATCCGGGCCGCGTTCCGGCGCAAGCTGGCCATGGACAAGATGGTGACCGTGGTCGTCGGCGCGGAGTCGGTCAAGCCCTGAACCCGCCACTGTCCCGACCTCTGTTGAAAAAGCCGGCATCCCCACCGCCCCGCCAGGTGCGCATCATCGGCGGCCACTGGAAGCGCACGCCGCTGGCGGTCGCCGACGTCGATGGCCTGCGCCCGACGCCGGACCGGGTCCGCGAGACCCTGTTCAACTGGCTGGACCACCTGCAGCAGCGACGCTGGGAACCCGTTCGCTGCCTTGACCTGTTTGCCGGCACCGGCGCGCTCGGCTTCGAGGCCGCCAGCCGCGGCGCGGCCGAGGTCGTGATGGTCGAATCCCACCCGGCTGCGCTGCGCAACCTGCAGGCCACGCGCGACAAGCTCGACGCGCGGCAGGTGACGATACGGCGCGGCGACGCGCTGGTCCAATTGCGCACGGCGCAAGCGCCCTTCCACCTGATCTTCCTCGATCCTCCGTACCGGCTCGGGCTGCTGCCGCAGCTGCTGGCGGCCTGTCGCCCCTTGCTCGTGCCGGGCGGGCTGGTCTATGCTGAATCGGATAGCGCATTCGCCGATCCGCCTGCCGACTGGCTCGACGGCTGGCAAGTGGTGCGTGCCGACCGGGCCGGACAGGTGTTTTTTGCAGTCCTCGGACGGGACGACAGCGGCACGAATTAGGGCATAATTCGCGTTCTCTTGTGCGCACGGGAAACATTGCCCCGTGCGAGTAACCCCGAAGGACAGCTCCATGGTCACAGCCGTATATCCCGGAACCTTTGATCCGTTGACCCGTGGGCATGAAGATCTGGTGAGGCGCGCCTCCGGGCTGTTCGACAAGCTGGTCGTCGGCGTCGCCGACAGCAAGGCCAAGCGGCCTTTCTTCTCGCTCGACGAGCGCCTCGACATTGCGCGCGAAGTGCTGGGGCACTACCCGAACGTGGCCGTCGAAAGCTTTTCCGGATTGCTGAAGGACTTCGTGCGCCAGCAGGACGCGCGCGTGATCGTGCGCGGACTGCGCGCGGTGTCGGACTTCGAATACGAATTCCAGATGGCCGGCATGAACCGCTACCTGCTGCCGGACGTCGAAACCCTGTTCCTGACGCCGTCCGACCAGTACCAGTTCATCTCCGGCACCATCGTGCGCGAGATCGCAGTGCTCGGCGGCGATGTCTCGAAGTTCGTGTTCCCGTCGGTCGAGCGGTGGCTGAAGACGAAGATCGACGCCGGCCAGTCGCAGGCGATGCCCTGAGTTCCGCCGCCGAGGAGAGTGCATGGCGCTGGTGATCACCGACGATTGCATCAACTGCGACGTCTGCGAGCCCGAGTGCCCGAACGGCGCCATCTTCCTCGGTCCGCTGATCTACCAGATCGACCCCGACAAATGCACTGAATGCGTCGGGCATTTCAACGAGCCGCAGTGCCAGCAGGTCTGCCCGGTGGCCTGCATCCCGGTCGATCCGGCGCGCGTCGAGTCGCGCGAGCAACTGCAGGCCCGCTACGAGCGCCTGCAGGCCGGGGCAGATCCCGGGATTTGATCTGCGCGAAAGCCGGCCTTTGTTTCTCGCAAAACTGCAAGATTCACCAATCCGGCTTTTCCGTGCTTAAATCCGAGTGGCAGCCCGCATCACGTGGGATCGTGCAGCTCCCGTCGTTGCGAAGGTTGTAACTACCTAAAAATACAAGGAGACTCAACGATGGACATGGCATCCCTGATCCGCTTTCCCCGGACTGCGCTGTTGTCGGTACTGCTGGCAGCCGGCCCCGCGATCGCCGACGAGTGCAAGCATTCTGCACACGGCCCGAACGACCAGGCCGGCAACGTGAACTACATCACCCCCCAGAAGACGCTGGCCGCGACGAAGCTGGTCACTACCGGCAAGGCCTACCAGCTAGGCATCGAAACCAACCGTGCCACTCCGGCCTTCGCGCCGCGCAATTACGCGGTCACCATCCTGCAGCCGGGCCAGGTCGGCGGCACCTCGCTGGGCGACAAGAAGCTCACCTACAACGACGACATCGTGATGGGCTGGAACGGCGTGGGCTCGCAACTCGACGGCCTGGGCCACATCGGCTATGACAACCTCTACTACAACTGCCTGAAGGGCTCCGACTTCGCGCAGACCACCGGCCTGACCAAGCTCGGCATCGAGACCGTGCCGCCGATCGCCACCCGCGGCATCGTGCTCGACATGGCCGGCCTGAAGGGCACGGCCATGCTGACCGAGGGCACGGCGTTCAACCGCGCCGATATCGAGGCTGCCATGAAGCGCCAGGGCATCAAGTCGATCGAAAAGGGCGACGTCGTGCTGTTCTATACCGGCTGGCTGAAGCTGATCGGCAAGGATGACAAGCGCTACGGCAGCGTCGAGCCGGGGCTGGGCGTGGAAGGCGCACGCTATCTCGCGTCGCTGGGCGTGGCAGCCGTGGGCGCCGACAGCTGGGGCCTTGAGGTTGTTCCCTTCGAGAAGGGCGCCGGCGTGTTCGAGGTGCACCAGATCCTGCTGCAGCAGAACGGCATCTTCATCCTCGAAAACATGAACACCGAGGCGCTGGTCAAGGACAAGGCATGGGAGTTCCTGTTCACCCTCGGCCCGGCCCGGATGACCGGCGCCGTGCAGGCGATCATCAACCCGATCGCCATCCGCTGATCGATGCTTGACGGGCGCGCGGCCGCGCAGGCCGCGCGCCTTTCTTTTATACTTCGCTTCGGGTTCGTCGGCCACCCGGCCGTCGGAGGTTAGCGCAGGTCGGGCCGCCGCGCGGAGCGTCCATTTGCCATGCCGAGTGCCAGCCCGTCCCTGATCGACCTGATCGCCGCCGCCCTGTTCGCGATCGCCGTCATCCACACCTTCTCTGTCAAATACTTCGAGCGCCTCGCGCACACCCATCCGCGGCATGCCGGCATCTGGCACCTGCTCGGCGAGATCGAGGTCGTGTTCGGCTTCTGGGCCATGGTGCTGGTGGTCTGCATCTTCGCGCTCGACGGCTCGCCGCAGGCGACCGCCTATCTGGACAGCCGCAATTTCACCGAGCCGATGTTCGTGTTCGCGATCATGGTGATCGCCGCCTCGCGCCCGGTCCTCGAGCTGGCCAATGCGCTGGTGCGCGCGCTGGTGCGGGTCTTGCCGATGCAGCCGGCGCTGGCGCTGTACTTCGTCGTGCTCGCCTTCGTGCCGCTGCTGGGCTCGTTCATCACCGAACCGGCGGCGATGACGATCGCCGCCCTGATGATCCGCGACCTGCTGTTTACCCAACAAGTATCGAACCGCTTCAAGTACCTGACGCTGGGCGTCCTGTTCGTCAATATCTCGATCGGCGGTACGCTCACGCCGTTTGCCGCGCCGCCGGTGCTGATGGTGGCCGCCAAATGGAACTGGGACATCGGCTTCATGCTGTCGAACTTCGGCTGGAAAGCGGCGATTGCCGTCGGCATCAACACGGTCGGCGCGATACTGATGCTGCGCACCGAGCTAAGGCGGCTGGATGTCGCGCCCTCCGGCGACGGCATGACGGTGCCGCTGCCGCTGGTCATGGTCCACCTGCTGTTCCTGATCGGCGTGGTGGTGTTCGCCCATCATCCGAGCGTCTTCATCTCGCTGCTGCTGTTCTTCATGGGCGTGGCCACCGCCTACCGCCATCACCAGAGCCCGCTGATCCTGCGCGAAGGCTTGCTGGTGGCGTTCTTTCTGGCCGGGCTGGTGGTGTTGGGCGGCAAGCAGCAGTGGTGGCTGCAGCCGACGCTGATGCAGATGAGCGAGCAGGCCGTCTTCATCGGCGCTGCCGCCCTGACGGCATTCACCGACAATGCCGCACTCACCTACCTCGGCTCGCTGGTCGAGGGACTCAGCCCGGCCTTCCAGTACTCGCTGGTGGCCGGCGCGGTCGCCGGCGGCGGGCTGACCGTGATTGCCAACGCACCCAACCCGGCCGGGGTGGCGATCCTGCGCGAGCGTTTCGACGATCAGACCATTCATCCGCTCGGGCTGCTGTTCGCGGCGCTGCCGCCGACCCTCGTGGCGATGCTGGCCTTCCGCTTCCTCTGAAGCCTTCAGGCGATGCCGGCGATGGCCTGGGCGGCGAGCGATCGGGCGTCAGATGCGGCCATGCTTCGCCAGGCCCTTGCGCAGCGAACGCTCCTCGAGGATCACCTTCGTCTGTTCCAGCTCGCGCGCATCGATATCGCGCGCCATCGCGAGCACGGCTTCGGCGCTGTCTTTCGGGACTACCACCACGCCATCGACGTCGCCGACGATGATGTCGCCCGGATGCACCATGACGCCTCCCACGCAGACCGGCACCTGTGAGGCGACGGTGCGGTAGCGGCCTACCGTGGTTGCCGGGCTGGTGCCGTGCGCATAGATTGGGAAGTCGTAGTCGCGGCGGATTTCGGTCAGGTCGCGCACGCCGCCGTCGAGCACGGCTCCGGCATGGCCGTTGGCGACCGCGCCGGCCGTCATCAGACCGCCCCAGATCGCCACGTTCGGCTCGCCGCCCTCGATGGAGACCACGATCACGCTGCCGGCCGGCGCCTCGTCGATCAGGTCGAGTAAGTGCTGCGGCGGCAGGGTTTCATCGGTCGCCGTTTCCAGCACCGTGGCCGCCGGTCCGCAGATGCGCTTGTCGTTGATGCGCGGCTTGATCATGCTGTCCATGAAGCCGCGCTTGCCACAGATCGTGTCGACGGCGTCGGATACCGAAGCCACGGCCACCGAATTGAAACCTGCGATCAGTGTGTCCATCGAAACGCTCCTATGTTGTCGGATCAGATCGCGCATTCATCGAACAGGTTGCCGGAGAATTTGACGGCACCCGGCAGACCTTTGGCGGTGAAGCCGGTCGGAAATCGCGGTGCATCGGCATCTAGGACATGGTCGGGATGCCGACGGTGCAGCAGATGCTTGACTAATTCAATGGGCGATAGCTTCCGCGATGCGAGAAGTCCGGCGATCTCAGATATCTGCTTGTAGTGGAGCTCGTCTGAAAACATGTATCGCGCCCTTCAAGGGATGATCATTCCCGGGTGGGAACCGAAGACCGATATTTCTTTTTGTCAACTATAAAAACATGGCTGGCGTGTATGCGCAAGTGAAAACTTGCGTGTTCCGATGGTGCGACTTTCGAATGAAGAAAGTGAGTGTCCCCTTGTTTTATCCCCCTTTTACGGCCGGCGCTTCTGCGCGGATGCATCGTTCTGGCTTACCCGTACTGTTGTTTTAACTTTCGAAGCTCGACCAATAGAGCAGGAATGTCATCGCGAATGATGCTCCACAAGGTGTCGTTGTCTATACCAAGGTAGCCGTGGATGAGGCGATTGCGCGTTGCAATGATCAGCCGCCATGGAATATGGGATTGTTCAGCACGCACGGAGTCCGGCAGATGCGTTGCCGCTTCTCCGGCCAGTTCGAGGTTGCGGACCGTGGCATCGTAATTCAGGCAGCTGGCTACAAAGCCTGCCCGGTCGAAGCCCTCGGAGTACGCAAGAACTTTCTCGGCAAAGCCGATCATGTCGTCGATATAGAACCGCCACTCCCGCTGCAACGGATCAGACATGCACGGCTTCCCGCTGGATAGAGGGACGCAATTCGGCGCGCAGAGCTTTTTCCGTCACCAGATCGATCGTGCAGCCGAACAGGTCCTCGAGGTAGAACTGAACGCCGAAATAGCGTGCCGAGGTGGCGGGTCCGTCGAAGGCGACGAGGATGTCGATATCGCTGCCCGCGTGCGCGGTATCCCTTGCCGTTGAGCCGAACAAGGCCAGCTCCGTCACCCCGTAGCGTGCGGCCAGCACCGGCTTGCTTCGGGAGAGCAGTGCGAGGGCTTGTGAGCGATTCATCAGGGCCTCCGATAAACGTGGTGCGCGGTCAGCGCCGATCCGTATTGCAAAGCCGTCGCCGGCGGCACTTGTCTGCGGGCATTGTAAAGGATGCCCGCATCCGCCCCCTTGCCCCCGGCTCAGACGTTGAACAGGAAGTTCAGCACGTCCCCATCCCTGACCACATACTCCTTGCCCTCGGCGCGCATCTTGCCGGCTTCTTTCGCACCGGCCTCGCCCTTGCACGCGAGGTAGTCGTCGAAGGCGATGGTCTGCGCGCGGATGAAGCCGCGCTCGAAGTCGGTGTGGATCACGCCGGCGGCCTGCGGTGCGGTGTCGCCCTTGTGGATGGTCCAGGCGCGCACTTCCTTCACGCCGGCGGTGAAGTAGGTGTGCAGGCCGAGCAGGCCGAAGGCGGCGCGAATCAGGCGGTTCAGGCCCGGTTCGTCCATTCCCATGTCGGCGAGGAAGGCATCTTTGTCCGCATCGTCGAGATCGGCGATCTCGGCTTCGATCGCCGCGCAGATCGCGACGATGGGCGCGTTCTGCGACTTCGCGTAGTCGGACAGCGCGTCGAGTAGCGGGTTGTTGGTGAAGCCGGTGTCGGAGACGTTGGCCACGTACATGGCCGGCTTGGCGGTGATCAGGCACAGCGGCTTGAGCTGGGCCATCTGGTCGTTGTCGAGGCCCATCGCGCGCACCGGCCTGGCGTCGTTCAGCTGAACCTGCACCCGCTCCATAAGCGCGACCAGCGCCGCGGCTTCCTTGTCGCCCGAGCGCGCCTTTTTCGTCTCGCGATGAATGGCTTTCTCGACCGTGCCGAGATCGGCCAGCGCCAGCTCGGTCTGGATCACGGCGATGTCGTCGAGCGGGCTGACCTTGCCGGCCACGTGGATCACGTTCGGATCCTCGAAGCAGCGCACCACGTTCACGATCGCATCGGTCTCGCGGATGTGCGCGAGGAACTGGTTGCCGAGGCCCTCACCCTTCGATGCGCCAGCCACCAGGCCGGCGATATCGACGAATTCGACAGTGGCCGCCACGATGCGCTCCGGCTTGACGATCTCCGCCAGCTGCTGCAGCCGCGGATCGGGCACCTCGACGATGCCGACGTTCGGCTCGATCGTGCAGAACGGATAGTTCTCTGCCGGGATGCCGGCCTTGGTCAGCGCGTTGAAGAGGGTCGACTTGCCGACATTGGGCAGGCCGACGATGCCGCATTTGAGGCTCATAAAATCCTTGGTGTGTGGTGCGCTCCGAGGACTGCTCGGAGGGATGCCGGGTCTGCAGCGCGCAGTTGCAGAAAAGCGGAGCGCCCGCCGGCGGAGATTGCGCACAGCCACAACCTCGGTCCTTGCCACGCTCCGGAAGCGCCAGATTATAACGCCCCGGCCGTACGGGCAGTCTTTCGGGGCGTGTTAGGAATTGGCACCACAAAGATGGGCTGGCGAGGGGGAAACCCCGGGCGCCACACCCTCTTGTTGGGTCGCCAAGCGGGATGGACGGATGAAGATATCGCCGCAACCGCCGACGCCACGCAACGCCCCCGCCCGCGTACACCCGACGTCGCCGCCGGCGGCGGCAAGCTGCCGCCATCGTCCTGCCCTGCCGACCGACGGCAGCCGCAGCGGCGCAGGAGGTCCTTCGATGCCGGACAATTACGACAGCCCCTGGAAGGAAGCAATCGTCAGCTGCCTGCCGGACTTCGTCGCCTTTCATTTCCCAAACGTACACCGCCAGATCGACTGGACGCAGCCGGTCGAATTCCTCGAGCAGGAGTTGCGGTCGGTGTCGCCGGAGCACGAGCCGCAGTCATCGTTCGTCGACAAGCTGGTGCGCGTGACGCGGCTGGACGGCCAGCCGGAGTGGGTCGTCATCCACCTCGAGATCCAGTGCCAGCAGCAAGCCGCGTTTGCCGAGCGGATGTTTCTCTACCACGCCAGGCTGTACGAGCGGCACCGGCAACCGATTGCCAGCCTGGCCCTGCTGGCCGACGACCGGCCGAGCTGGCGGCCCGAGTCGTTCGCTTACGAGGTCTTCGGTTGCCGTCTCGGCCTGCACTTCCCGGTGGCCAAGCTGCTCGATTGGGCGGGCAGCGAAGCGCGTCTGGCCGACAGTTGCAATCCGTTTGCGCTCGTCACCCGAGCCCATCTGGCCACCCGCTCGACGCGCAATGATCCGGCAGCGCGGGCGCGCGCGAAAGCGACGCTGATTCGCGAGTTGTACGGCAAGGGCCTGGAACGACAACGGATCGTGGACCTGTTCCGCGTAATCGACTGGATGATGAAGCTGCCGGAGGAGCATGACCTCCGGTTCCGACACACTGTGGCAACCATGGAAGAGGAGTTAAGCGTGCGCTATCTGACATCGATCGAACGCCTGGCCATCAA
>JAMNXS010000058.1 GCA_023653025.1 Burkholderiaceae bacterium | reverse complement strand
TTCATATTATGTAAACCAATGCGCGAACATTGACTGATCGACTGACCCGTCGATTGACAGTCCCTGCCGAAACGACCACCATCAAGACAAAGGAGGCAGCCATGGAGCGTGAATTCAGTCTTGAGCGGATTGCCCGGCTGGTCGCAGATCTCGAGCAGGAACTTGCCGCCGCCCCGCCAGGCTCGCCAAAGATCGAAGCCCTGCGGGCCGAGCTCGAGGATCTCAAACGCACATTGGCGGGGCCGGACGGCGCGACGCCGGAGCTCGAGCAGCGGCTGCACGGCGTGCGCGGCCGGCTCGATGACATCATCGCCAGTGTCGAGGGCGAAGTCTTGCGCGATACGCGCTACCTGACCGAACTGGGCCGCATTCTGGGGCTCGTTTAACAGAGACAGGTTGCCAGCGGTCGCGACCTGCCGGCGCAGGCGTCGCGGCTGCGCCGATTTTTCATCCGTGCCGCGCAACTTTCCTGGCGGACCGCCTGTCCTATTCCGAGCTTCACGACCCGTGCGTCAACTCCGGCGCGCCCCGCCGCAGGTCGCGGCACTCTCACCCGAGTTTCCATGCCGAATTTTTCGTCGCTGTTGTCTTCGCTCGCCCAACTCCTGAAAAACGCACGGCTGCGCACTGCCCTGTTCGGCCTGCTGCTGCTGTCGGCGATCATCATTTCGATCGAGAGCATGCCCAAGCTGCTGCCGAGCTCGCCGGTGGTCTACAGCCAGGACGTATCGCTGATCACCTCGCTGCCTTCGCAGCGCGAACGGCTCGACTATCTACTGGTGGCGCAACCGACGTCGGAGTCGCCGCGCTATGTGATCAAGTACAAGGACCAGGCCAAGCTGCTGGCGGTCAAGGTGCCGAACTCGACCCACGTCAATCTCGAACGCGAAGTGCTGTTGCGAAACGGCATTCCGTATGCAATTGCCCAGCCGGACTGGCTGATGGCCAATCCGCAAGTGCTGCAGGACCAAGCTGCGGAGCAAGGATTCTGGGCAGCTGCCGGCGGCTTCCTGGCACGCAACGCGATCGGCATCCTGCTGCTGGTGCTGATGGTCGTGATGCTGAAAAAGAGCCTGCCCGGCATGGGTGCGTCGACCAGCGTGATCAAGCCCGAGAAGCTCAAGGGCAGCATGGACGACCTGATCGGCATGGAAGACATCAAGCGCGAGATCGCGCACCTTGAAGCCATGATCGAGAATCGCGAGCTCTACAAGTCGCACAACATCGACAAGCCCTTCAACGTGATGCTGACCGGCCCGGCCGGCACCGGCAAGACCAAGCTGGCCGGGTATCTGGCCAAGAAGCTGAACATTCCACTGATTCAGGCGTCCGGTTCGGGCCTGGAATCCGGATTGGTTGGCGGCGGCTCGAAGGCATTGAACGCGATTTACAAGAAGGCTGTCGCGCAGGGGCGCTGCCTGATCTTCCTCGACGAGGCGCAGTCGCTGTTCATGCCGCGCGGCCGCGGCGAGCGCAAGTGGGATGACGACACCGCCAACACCCTGCTCGGCCTGCTGGACGGCATCAAGAGCGATGAGGGCAACGGCGTGATCTGGGTCGTCGCCTCCAACTTCGATGATGCCAACAGCGAGATGGACGAGGCGATGCTGCGTCGCTTCGCGGTGAAGATCAACTTCCGTTTGCCGAACAAGGCCGAGCGGCGCGAATTGCTGTCCGTCTTCCTGCGCAGGAAAGAGGCGAGCGTGGTGGACTGGGATCAGTTGAATCTCGACTACGTGGCCGACATCACCGCCAACCTGTCCCCTGCCCTGCTCGAGACCGTGGTCGATCGCGCCAGTATGATCGCCATCGAGGAAAAGACGCGCATCGATACCACCTTGCTGTTCCGCGCATTCGAGCGCAGCGCCATCGGCCTGACCGACCGCGCGGCCAGCGCCGAGAAAGACAAGCAGCGCGAACGCGTCGCGCTGCACGAACTCGGGCATTTTTTCATGCAGATCGATCCCTTGCTGAAGCAAGGCTTGCCGCTGGACGAAGTCAAGCAGAAGTCGCCGCTACTGAAGATCAGCACCGAGTCGGTCTCCAAGCTCGGTGCGCTCGGCTACGTGCTGTCGGCCACGCCGGATGCGGGGCTGCAGACGCTGGAGGAACTCGAGCAGGATGTGATGCAGCTATACGGTGGCGTCGCTGCCGAGGAATTGTTCTACGGTGCGCGCGGCATCTCGGTCGGCAGCCAGAACGACATCCAGAAAGTCACTGCGCGGCTGGAGTTGATGGTGAACCAGCTATCGATGTATTCGCGCTCGAAGCTGGACTACCGCCAGTTGAAGCGCGACGGCGCGCATGACGACTCGCTGCGCGCCGTCGAGGCCAAGGCCGACGAGCTGTACTCGCAGACGCTGGCGGCAATTGCCTCCTACCGAGGCTGGATGGAGCAGTTGAAGGCCACGCTGATGGAGCGTTACGTGCTGTCCAAGGACGAGGTGTTCGAGCTGATCGGCCAGCTGCAGGCCGCGCAGCCGCTGGCAACGGCGGAGCCGGCGGCCGCTTGATGCGGCGTCCACGGAATCTCATTGCCTGAAGACCTCGCCCTCCGCTCCGGACTCAGCCTCCCCGGCATGCATCGACTGCTTGCCGTCGGAACCTGGCAGCACCGATCGCGTATCGTCAGTCATCGTGTGCGCCAGGTTCAGCCTCGGCACCTTCGTCGCGGGCGATATCATCCTTGGCGCGGAAATCTGTGGCGCGCTGGATGGACTTGAAGTCGTTGAACAGCCGCTGGTCCCACATCGTCTTCATCGAGCGGCCGAAGGCACTGGCGTAATTCGTGCCATTGACTGAAGCATCCAGACCATCGGCCGGCATGACCAACGGATACAGCAGGCGCGTGATCAACAGGTCGAAAACCAGCTTTGAACGCAACTCGTCAATGGCTTCCGGCGAGATGGTCGGCTTTGCCGGCAATAATTCCTCGGCAATCCATGCCATCAGTTTTCTGTCGATGCTTCTGCAGGATTCGATGATCTGATCCGGCAGGCCGGCAGTGGCCAGGCCCTGCCCGAACAGCCTCGAGACCAGCGCATTGGTTTTGGGCTGGAATTTCTCTTTCAGGACCTTCTTCTCCTCAATCTGCTCGGGGCTGGCGGCCAGCGCTTCGACGGTGAGCGACTGTCCGGCGCGGTCCAGCGCTGCACGTCGATGCTTCACAATCGCCACACCGGGCGGGCTCGCCTTGAGCGCTTCCATCATCAGCATTTTCCAGAGTGCCGTATGGCTGATCGTTCGCTTCTGGTCGACGAGCATTGATGACGGAAACAGTTTGACGCGCAAGGGAAGCGGAATATCGCTTGCCGCGATCTCGAACTTGTTCCGACCGATCTCCCAGATGCCGCGTATCGGATCGGGCCTGAAATTTTCTCCGCCCTGCGGCCGAACTCTGGCTGCGTTCTTCACGCAACCCAGCAGCAGATCGGGGAACAGGCGGATCAGCTCGGCTGATTGCCTGGGCGTGAGTTCCGACGCACTGCCTGCCCCGACCGGCAGCGCGACATCGGCGGTCTTGCTGCGCTTGTGCCGGGTCGGACGGGACACCGGCGTCTCACTCGCCGATGCCTTGCCCTGCTGCGCCATGGGAGGCACTACCGGCAGCGCCCTGACCATCGGGAGGTTGCTGGATAGGCGACGTGCCCGCTCCACGGGCAAGGGCCATCCGCTGGCTTCGATTTCTGCCAGCTTTGCGTACAGATCGATTTCAAGCAAGCTCTGCGACAGAGACGACTCATAGGTTCTGTCATTCACCAGTGCCTGCAACGTCTTCACGGCCGCCGCTGACGAGTCGATGCGCTGCACGAGATCCAGCCATTCGGCCAGCAGTACGAGATCATCGATGGGTTCGTCCGACTCGACCCATTCCCGATTGGCGGTGCGTATGGCTTTCAGCATCTCGTCCGACAGGACCTCCGGCGCGAGGCTCTTGACGGTCTGCTCGAGAAGCTGCTTCAAGACCTCGCGTCGCTGTCCGCGCAGGCTCGCGGTCGCAGTCAACGGGGACAAGGTACGCGGGAACACGGCTTTCGCTGTCGGACTGTTCTTTTCCGGAGTGTCGCCCTGCCCGAGCCGGTTCTGCCGCTGAAGTCGCTGCATCATCAGCGCGGCAATGTCGTCCGGCGGCGATGCAAGCGATGTCGCCAGCAAGGTCGGCGCAGACTCGGTAAAGGCGGTATGAAGCGCGTGAATGATGTGGCTGGCCGCTGCCGCAGATGCGATCGTTCGGCTCGTCAGAGAAAATTCTTTCATTAGCAGCGGTATCAGGAAGGCGTCGAGCATGGCCGTTGCGAGGCAGTCCTTGCGTGCCTGCATGAATTTTTCATGGCTCAGCCGGATGCCCCCCTGACCGGACAGCAGACGGCGAATCTGCCGATGATCGACTTCGTGCAGGAAATGCCGCAACGAGTCCGGCAGCCGGTTCCTGTCGCTGCCGGAGACATTGAAGAAAGCGCCGGCCAACACGCCGGCCAGAGCGGCCAGCGTGTCGGTCGCTTCTTTTTCTTCCCGGGGGTCGAGGACGGAGGATTCGTCGCGCCCCCGGAAGTAGGTGCGCCGTATGCTGACCATGATCTGGCTGGCGAGCTCCCATCCGCCGGAGTCCTTCATGTCCTGTGAAAACACGTTCAACATGAGGTCGGTAATCCGTACGGTGGCGCGGGACGGCTTGCCGGCAGCCGACTGCAGCGTCTTCGGCAACTGGCTGACGTCCAGCTCGTCATCCGCACGTCCGTGCGCGGATAACAGCTTCTTATCGATGAGATCGGCAAGATCGCTCGCGAGTCTCTGCTCCGGCGTCAGCGACTTGCGTACAGGATTCGGCTTCGTGGTGCGTAGCCTGGGCGTCGACACGGGCAAGACCGCATCGACCGCATTGACCGATGACGAGCCGGGTATCTGCGCGAACGAGGCAGTCGGACTGACGGAATCGGACACAGGGCGGACAATCAGCGGGCTGGAGACGCTGCGCTCGCGTTTGGTCAGTTTGGTTCGAACGATGGGTGCATCGGGCTTTCGTTGTGCTTTGAGTTGGTCAAGCTTTTTCCGGGTTCGGATTCCCGGGGTGGATACATTTTTCTTTTCTGCGCCGGCGTCATCGCCATCGACTGTCTTTGCGTAGCGAGGAGGAGATTTTTTCTGATCTTTTTCTTGCTCTGCAATCGGTAAAGAAGAATCGGCTTGACCCGATGGAAAGCTGACAGACATGAACACTCCGGTGAATGAGGTAGTGAAAACCGGGCTCTAGGTAACCCCTGTCGGAAGGTAGTTCGGCCTGCTAGCCAACGGGTGGCCATCAACAGAAATCCCGACTCTCCGTCTGCAAACTTCCCAGCAGATCGCTGAGATCAACCAGCCGTTTAGCGATCAAGTGATGCACATTGTTTTCTGTCTGCCATATTCCATAGACGGCCAGCAGCGAGGACTGCAGCAGTTCCCGGCGCTGCTTCTCCACCAGCGCCGGCCAGACGATCACATTGATGACGCCGGTCTCGTCTTCGAGCGTGACGAAGACCGTACCTTTCGCAGTTGCCGGTCGCTGCCGTACAGTGACGATGCCGCAGGCACGCGCGAATTGTCCGTGCTTGAAATGCGCGAGCGTGTCGGCTGGCAGCAGCCGACGCTGCAGCAAATGCTTTCGCAGCAGTGCCAGCGGATGGCGTCCTAAAGTCAATCCGATTGATCGATAATCAGCTACAGTCTGTTGCGCTTCATTCGGCGCCGGCAGTTCGATGTCATCCGGCGCGATGCTGCCCGCTTTCAGCAAGCCCTTGCCGGGCGCGGCGACGGCGGCATGCCATGCGGCTTCGCGCCGGTTGCCGGCAATCGCCTGCAAGGCATTCGCTGCGGCCAGTGCCTTCAAGTCGATCGAGGACAGGTTCGCGCGCAGCGCGAGGTCGTTCAGGTCGCTGAAGTCTCTCACCGCGCGCGCTTCTTCGATGCGCCAGCCCGATTCCCGCGCGAGACCCTGCACGATATTCAGCCCGAGCCGCACGGCGGGAGCCTCGCCCCGGACGGGTTCCAGCGTCGCATCCCATTCGCTGCGCGTCACATCGACCGCCCTCACCTCGACGCCGTGCCGGCGCGCATCCTGCACCAGCTGCGACGGCGAATAAAATCCCATCGGCTGGCTGTTCAGCAAGGCGGCGAGGAAGGCGGCCGGATGATGGCGCTTCATCCATGCGCTCGCATACGCGAGCAAGGCAAAGCTCGCCGCATGGCTCTCGGGGAAGCCATATTCGGCGAAGCCCTCGATCTGGCTGAACAGGGCTTCGGCGAATTCCAGCGTGTAACCGCGCTCGAGCATGCCGCCTACGAGTTTGGCGTGGAATTTGTCGAGACCGCCCTTGCGCTTCCATGCGGCCATCGCGCGCCGCAGCTGATCGGCTTCGCCGGCAGAAAAGCCGGCCGCCAGCATCGCCAGCTGCATTACCTGCTCCTGGAAGATCGGCACGCCGAGCGTGCGCGACAAGGCGGCCTTCACGTCGTCGCTCGGATACGTGACGGGCTCCAGCCCCTGCCGGCGGCGCAGGTAGGGATGGATCATCCCGCCCTGTATTGGTCCGGGGCGGATGATCGCGACCTCGATCACGAGGTCGTAGAAAGTACGCGGCTTCAGGCGCGGCAGCATGCTCATCTGCGCGCGGCTCTCGATCTGGAACACGCCGACCGTATCGGCCTGGCTGATCATTGCGTAGGTGGACGCGTCTTCGGCCGGTATGTCGGACAGCTCGAAAGGCTCGGCCTGCTGCTGCGCGATGAACTCGAGCCCGCGTCGCAAGGCCGACAGCATGCCGAGCGCGAGGATGTCGATCTTCAGCAGGCCGAGCGCATCGAGATCGTCCTTGTCCCATTGCACGACGCTGCGCCCCTCCATCGTCGCCTTCTCGATCGGTACCAGCCGCGAGAGCTTGTCGCGCGCGATCACGAAGCCGCCCGGATGCTGCGACAGATGACGCGGAAATCCCATCAGCTCGAGCGCGACCTGCCGCCAGTGCAGCGCGAGCGGTGCATCCGCGTTCAGCCCGCATTCGGCGAAGCGCTCGTGCAGATTCTCCTTGCTGTCCCACCAGCGATGGGAGCTCGCGAGACGGTCGATGATCTGCGCATCGATACCCAGTGCCTTGCCGGCATCGCGGATCGCGCTCTTCGGACGGTAAGTGATGACCACGCCGGTCAGCGCGGCGCGCTGGCGGCCGTATTTTTCGTAGATGTACTGGATCACCTCTTCGCGCCGCTGGTGCTCGAAATCGACGTCGATATCGGGCGGCTCGTTGCGCTCTTTCGAAATGAAGCGTTCGAACAGCAGGTTGCCGCGCGCCGGATCGACTTCGGTGATGCCAAGACAGTAGCAGACCGCCGAGTTCGCTGCCGAGCCGCGTCCCTGGCACAGGATGTGCCGGCTTTTCGCAAACGACACGATGTCGTAGACGGTCAGGAAGTAAGGCTCGTATTGCATCTCGGCGATCAGCTGCAGCTCATGCTCGATCTGCAGCTGCACGTTCGCCGGTATGCCGGCCGGGAAGCGCTTGCGCGCGCCGATCCAGGTCTGCTCGCGCAGGTAGCTGGCTGGCGTATGACCGGAGGGCACCAGTTCATCCGGATATTCATAGCGCAGCTGGTCGAGCGAGAAACGGCATTGCGCCGCGATGGCGACCGCCTCGGCCAGCGTCTCGGGCGGCGCCATGTTCGCCAGCCGCAGGCGCGAGCGCAGGTGCTGCTCGGCATTCATGAACAGCCCGCGTCCGCAGCGCGCGACAGGCTGGCCGAGGCGTATGGCCGTCAGCACATCCTGCAGGCGCTTGCGGCTGCGCACGTGCATGCAGACGTCGCCGGTGGCCGCGACCTTCAGACGGTGCATTTCTGCTGCCTGCAGCACGATACTTTTATGGCGTTCGTCATGGCCGCGGTACAGCAGCGTCAGTGCGAGGCGCGCGCGGTCGCCGAAGGTCGCGCGCATCCATGCGGCTTGCTGCTGCAGCTTGCCCCCATCGATGCAGTAATCGGGCGCGAGCAGCACGATGCAGTCGGGCAGGCCGCGCAGATGGCCGAGATCTTCCGGCGGCGAGGTAAAGTCGGCCGCAGTCAGCAGGTAGTCGCCCTTATCGACGCGGTTGCGCGCCAGCGTGATCAGTTCGCACAGGTTGCCGTAGCCGTCGCGGTCCATCGCCAGGGCGATCAGGCGCAACGCGTTGCCGCGCTCGTCGTTCACGCGGAATTGGCTGCCGACGATCAGGTGCAGCCCTTGCCGCTTTGCCTCGCCATGCGCGCGCACCACGCCGGCGACCGAGCATTCATCGGTGATCGCGAGTGCCGCATAACCGAGCTCGGCCGCGCGCGCGACCAGCTGCTCGGGATGCGATGCGCCGCGCAGGAAGCTGAAGTTGGAGGCGCACTGCAGTTCGGCGTAGGGTGGGAGCGGAGAGGGCATGGTATGTCGTTTTTTTTCTGGTGGATTTCGCTGCGCTCTATCCACCCTACGCACGTGGCGATTGCCGTAGGGTGGGTAGAGCGCAGCGAAACCCGCCATCGCTCCGATTCACCCAAACAACCCATGCAAAAACCACCGCGCACTCTCCGCATCACGCTCCCGATACACCCAGTAGCAAGCGCCCTCTTCTCCCTGCGCGACGAAATAATCGCGTAGCGCCAGCGCGCCATCCCACCAGCCGGCCTCGATGCGCTCCGGCCCCGACAGCAGCCGCAGCGGCGAGCCGTAGAACGGCCGATGCTGACGCACGACCAGCGGCAGCGGCTGCTCCAGCAGCCAAAAAGGGCGCGATGCGGTAGGCATGTCCGCCGGCACGGGCAGTCCTGCCTCAGCAGCGTGCTGCCACTGATTGGCCAGCTCGGGCCGGTAATCTGCGCATGGCGCCGGCAGCTTCACCGCATCGGGACCGAGCCGTGCCACCAGCAGTTCGAGCAGCCGGTGGTAATCCTCGCTCGTGCCGCCGGGCTCGGCGAAGAGTTGCGTGGTCGGCGGCACCCATGCCGACAGCTGCGCCGCTTCCAGCCGCAGCCCGATCACGGGCGCGGCCAGCGACAGCCGGTTCAGCCTTTCCTTCAGCAGGCGTGTCAGGTGCGCCTCCTGCCAGGCTGGTTCGGCCAGCACGATCTCGAGTGCGGTCGGATCGCGCCGCGCGCGGCCGCGCTCATGGTCGAGCCACAGCACGAAGCGCGACACCGCCTGCTGCCGCGCGACCAGCCAGCCGGTCATCTGCGCGAGCAGGCGCTGCGCGGCGAACAGCAGCAAGGGCGCATCGTCGATGCGGTACGGAAGTTCCACTGCTGCGCTGAAACTTTCCGGCGCCTGCAGCCAGTCGAACAATTCCGGCGCCTCGCCATAGGCGCGGTCAAGCGCGTCGAGCAAGGCGGCGTGCGTGCGGCGCTTCAATCCGGTGCGCGGCAGGCGACGCACGTCGGCCAGCAGGCGGCAGCCTATGCCGTCGAGCCATTCCGCATGAGGCGAGGCCTCGGGCAAGCCGTCCAGAGGCAGCGCGTCGAGCCGCCGCCGCATCGTCTGCAGCGTCATGCAGCGGCGCAGGCGCGAGCCGCTGTGGCCCCGGACCTGCGCGAACAGCCATGCACCCTGCGCCGTCGGCGCCATGCCGAGGCCCGCGGAAAAGCCGAGCGCATGCACGCTGGCGCGCACCCGCTGCGAAAGCCGGCGAGGACCGCCGAACAGCGACAGGCTTGCGCCGACCTCGAGCAGCAGGCTGCGTTCATCGGCGGCGGCAATCTCGGGCGTGTACTGCATCAGCGCCAGCGCCACGGCGTCGACGGCTTGCCGTTCGCGCAGCAGGTCGCGCGACTGCAGCACGACCCCGGGCGCGATCGCCTGCACGCTCGCGCCGCGCATGCCGATGCGCGCGCCCTGCGCTGCCGCCATCCGGGTCATCGCGATTACCCGGCTGCCATCGACGATGGCCAGTGGCAGCGGCTCAGACCAGCGCGGGCGCAGCGCCTGCAGCGGCAGCCAGGGCAGGTTGACGGCGATCCAGCAGCGCATCGCTTGCCTCGCTTGCGGACAATATCGTTGCAGCCGCGCGCTCGTCGCGGCCGGACCAGAACAGTGAAACCGGCGCATCGCAGGGAGGCCCGCGGCGTTTGAGCAATTCGAGCCGCACGCCGCCGGCCAGCGGGCGCAGCGCAATCCGCAGCGGCGCGGGCGAGGCGTCGGCAGCCGACGCGAGCGGACGCAGCAGCCAGCACAGCATGTCCGAAGCCTGCGCAGCCAGCTGCAGCCGGCGCAGCGATTCATGGCGCAGCGCGTCCTGCCAGAACAGCAGCGCGCCGCAGCTACCGTTGCGCAGCACCTGCTCGGCACTCCACAGCACGTCCGCATGGCGCTGCGCGCGTATCCACAGCAAGCGCTCCGGCGGCAGCCCCCAGTCGCGCCATGCCGCGATCTGCGGCAGGTGCGGCGGCTGCAACAGCGCGATGCGGCGCTCGCCAAGCCGCTGCAATGCGGGCTGCAGCAGGCGCATCTCGCCGATGCCGCCCTGTTGCAGCAGCAATTCGATCAGCCCGCCATGCGGCCAGCCGCGGTTGGGAAGTTCTCGGTCCAGTGCCGCATGGCCGGTCGGCGTGACGACAGAACGCGCCGAGCCCATCTGGCCGGCGCGCCAGACGAATTCATGCAGCGAAGGAGGCAGCGACGGCGAAACAGCCGGCGCCGCGGTGGCGGGGACGGTCATCAGGTTTCCTCTTGCTTTTATGAGAACGTTGGGCGGTCAACGTTTATACTGTACAAATATACAGTATTTGTCAGGCAAGAGGTAGCGGATGAATCAATTGGCAGAAGAACTGCTTAACTGACTGCTTAACTCCTTGAATATCTGAGTCTGACGCGGGCTGGTAAACACTGCCTGGACCTTTGCTTCAGGATGAGATGTGCAAAATTCCCGCAGGCTGATGGCAAAGGAGCGCATCTCCAACTCGATGATCAAGCCCACACCGAGAGGTTGGATGACAAAGGTCCTTGCGCCCTTGTCGAAGGCCTGACTCAAGGCTGATGAATAGAGCGTGGCCAGATGCGAATCTTCTGCAGGTCGCAGCGCGGGAAGCCGAAGCTCCATGAAATTACGTGACACATCATCTCTTAGCAACGCATGCCTGGCGGAGGCCAACGTGGTTCCATCATCGGTGCGCTGTACCGAGTCAGGATCGAAGGATATTTTTCCGAACGGGAATTTAAGTGCCTCAGTCCCGGACGGCAGAATATAGGCATCTGCTTCATATACGCCGGGCTTGCGTGTGGAAGCCGACAAAAGCTCGGTGAGTTTCTTGCAACCGAAGTCGGGCATATTTGATTCGCCTGCCGTCACGGGAGCCGATGCCGCCCTAGTCGTTGACGGCAATGCTTTTTCCTCAGGGCCGGAAGCTGCGCCAAGTTCAGCGGAGGGTCCGGGTTTCAACCGCCTTGGCTGAGGCTGGGGCGGAAGAGCCTGATACGCGATTTTCTGACTTTCCGGCCAGGTAGCTTCACTCGCAGCGTCATCGGGAAGCACAGCACGTTTCTGAGCCGCAAGGCTGGGCTCATCTGATTCGGAGTCGGAAGGCGGTGCTTCCTTGCGCATGGTTTTTAAAACATGGGTTCCGCTTGCTCGCGTATCAACCGCCATGGCGACGTGTTCGATTTTTCCCACCGACGACAGAGACGCAGGCACCGAGTCGGTTTCGACCTGACCCGATGCTTGTTCGGAAAGAGATTCGTCTTCGGACCCGGAGGGCTTCTGTTTTGCGATGAGAATCATGGCCGGCGGCTTGCCCTTTTCCTTTTCAGGCGAGCTTGCCGGAGAAACAGGCGAGTCGGTGCGCTTTTTTTCAAGGGCTTTGTGCAGTTCGTGCAACTCGCCTTTCAGGCGGGTTAAATCAAACTCCGAAAAATTCCTTACTTCCAGCGTTTCATTCAGGATCCTGTCCTTGAGGGAGCCGATTGCCACATCATTTGCATGTTTTTTCTCGATGTTTTCCAGAAGCTCCTTGACGGAATTCTTGAACAGCACACGCTGAGCCTTGGCCTCCGGCCATGCTACCGTCAGCCATTTCCAGAATCTTCCCAACGGTGTTCCGGTGCGTGTGTGCAGGAATCTGATACCGCCCTCATCCTTGGCGCGCAGCCGGGCATTGTCGCCGACCTCATTGAGGAAATGGATCAGTCCGCCCAGCGAGTTGAGTTCATCCGCATTGGCGTGAGGCGACGAAATTTCATAGCGTTTCCCGGGAATCATGGGTGCAGTCATGACAAGCTCCTGCTCACGCATGCAAATGCAGAGTCCCTGCACCCATGCCCGGTAGCGGCGGCAGCTCGGCCATGTCGGCCTTCGCCACATAATCGGCCCAGGAGCGAACGATGGTCAGGAAGGCGTTCAGTCCCTGCTGCAGGTCGGCCAGCGTCAGCCCCTGGACGCAGAATTCGGTACTGATGATCAGCGCGCCCTGCGGACCGGCCAGTCCGATCTTGACGCCGCCGCTGTCGCGCCACATCAGGTTGTAGCACAGCAGCGTCTCGTAGACCGTGCGCTGCTGCGCCTCGGCCGCCGCACCGAGTTCGGCCGAGATCACCATGCGCGACGGATCATCGGCGGCTTCGATGATGATGATGGTTTCGTCGGAAAACTGGACTGCCCAGCTCGGCTCTTCAGTTTGTACGACGGCATCGATCTCGGGCATGCTGGGCCCGAGCTCCTGTACGAGCTGCTGTATCTGTTCGATGGTGGTGGCCATGGTCATCCTGTCTCGTGATTTTTATCGAAAAACCGGCCCGGCTACTGGAGCGTCGCGTTGCGCGCCTGCACGACTGCCTGTGCCTGCGCTGTCAGCTGCTGCAGCTTGCCCAGCATATTCTGCAGTCCTGCCGCACGCGCAGGGTCGCCGTAGTTGATCTTCACCGCCGCGCCGGTGGCTGATGTCGGGGCAGTTTCCTGCGCGCCGTTCAGTGCCGCGGAGGCTGTCGCCCCCGGCATTCCGTTGATGCTGGACATGCGTGCTCCTTTCAGTGAGGGGTGGGAAAATTCAGGCGCCGAGCTGCAGCATGTCCATCGAGCCGGGTACGGTGCCTGCGGGCTGGTCGCTCTCACCGGTCACGTACACGCTCCATACCTGCGCGATGCTGACAAAATTGGTCAGCACGGTCTGCAGCTCGTTGAGGGTCAGGTCGGTACTGAAGAGTTCGTACAGCAGGATCAGTTCGCCACCCGGGCCCGACAAGGCCATTTTCACGCCGCCGGTGTCTTTCCACAGCAGGTTGTAGCAGAGCAGGGTTTCGTAGACCGACAATTGCATCGATTCCGACGGTGCGCCGAGCATGGCGGTGAGTACGACGCGATCCGGCTTTTCTGCCCATTCCAGCATCACGATCGACTGATCGTCGAACTGGATGGCCCAGTTCTTTTCCTCGCTCTGGATGACGGCTTCGATCGACGGCATAAAGGGGCCGATCTCTTCCATCATGATGTGCATGCGATGCAAGTTGGTTGCCATGCGTCCACTCCTTGAAAACGTGCAATGCACGATTTTTTCAACTTTGTGAAACGAAGCAACAAAGAGTTCCTTGATCAAACCGAATGACCAGGAAACGGCCGTTTTCCCGACCAAAAGTCAGCAGCGACGGCGGATGTCGCCTACGGCTCCATCCGCCCTACACCCCACCCAGCTCCCCAAGATACCGTAGGGCGGATAGAGCCAAAGGCGAAATCCGCCAACACCCCCACTCCCCGAAACAACGTAGGGCGGATAGAGCCAAAGGCGAAATCCGCCAACACCCCCACTCCCCGAAACAACGTAGGGCGGATAGAGCCGAAGGCGAAATCCGCCGGCCGCCAAGGCGTGAAACGGCGAACCGGCAACTTAATGCAGCTTGACCCGCGGCGAGGTACGCCTCCTCAACCATTGCGCGAAAGCATCGACGGCCATGCGCAGGAAGCCGTGCAGCGCCACCTGGTGATGGCGGTACAGCGACAGGTACAGCAGGCGCGCGAGGAAGCCCTGAATCTTCACCGAGCGGCCCACCAGCCGCCCCATCAGGTTGCCCACGGTCTCGAAGTGTCCCAGCGAAATCAGCGAGCCGTGATCGCGATAGGTAAAGGTAGGCAGGCTGCGTCCCGTCAGTCGCCGCTTCATGCTGTCCGTCAGCAGCGATGCCTGCTGGTGGGCAGCCTGGGCGCGCGGCGGCACGGACTTGCCGGTCGCCGGCCACGGGCAGCTCGCACAATCGCCGAGCGCAAAGATGTCGGGATCGGTAATCGTCTGCAGGGTCGGCGACACGATCACTTGCCCCAGCGGGTTGGTCGGCAAGCCGACCTGGCCGAGGATGGCCGGTACCTTGATGCCGCCGGCCCAGACAGTGAGGTCGCTGGGCAGCTGGCGGCCGCTCCGGGTCAGGACGGCATCCGGCCGCACATCGACCACGGAATCGCCGGTAATGACTTCGACCTTCAGCGCGCCCAGCAGCCGGGTAGTGTCAACAGCGATGCGCTCCGGCAAAGGCGGCAGGATGCGCGGGCCGGCCTCGACCAGGGTGATGCGGATATCGCGCTGCGGATTCAGCTTGTGCAGGCCGTAGGCGGCCAGCACTTGCGCAGTATTGCGCAGCTCGGCGGCCAGCTCGACGCCGGTGGCGCCGCCGCCGATGATGACGAGGTTGACCTTCTGCATCTGTTGCCCGCCCGACTCGGCGAGACGGTTCTGCGCGCGCATGCAGGCGGCAAGGATGCGCCGGCGCACCTGCTCGGCCTGGTTGACGGTATCGATGGCCATCGCATGCTCGGCGGCGCCCGGCACACCGAAGAAATTAGTCACGCTGCCGATGGCGATGATCAGGGTGTCATAAGGGATCTTGCGCTCGGGCAGCACCGGGTGCTTTTCCTCGTCGAGTATGGCGGCGACGGTGAGCGTCTTGTTGACCCGGTCCAGGTCCAGCATCTCGCCCTGCTGGAATTCGAAATGATGCCAGCGCGCCTGCGCGATGTACTCGAGCTGGTGGGCGTGCGGGTCCATGCTGCCGGCCGCGACCTCGTGCAGCAGCGGCTTCCAGATGTGGGTGGCTTCCTTGTCGACCAGGGTCACCCGGGCGCGCCCGTCCTTGCCCAGCTGGTTTCCGAGCCGGGTGACCAGCTCGAGCCCGCCGGCCCCGCCACCGACAACGACGATGTGATGCGGATGGCCGGTGGTGTGCTGCGCAAGCGCGCGGGTGGTGTCGATGGTGATGTCCATGCCTTGTCTCGTCTGATGCAGATTCATGTCTTTTTCTACCAGTAAAGATTTTACCTGCTGGTCAGGGAATTCCATCTGAAAATGACGCAACACGCCCTCGGCTTGCGAACCGTGACAGGACTTGCATTGTCCACTTGTCAGTAGTCTTCACACTCGTCAGGGAGCGCAGGCAATGACAAGTATCGACAAGGAATGGAGTACCGGGCAGCGCGAAAATTTCATGCAAAGCCTGCTCGCGTTCACGCGCGAGCACAAAGCCAGCTACTGGGCGGGCCCGCTGGGGGAGTTTCTGGAAAAAGTGCTACCCGCCGATGCGCAGGGCGTCGCCCGCAGTTCGCATCAATATATCTGGGACATGATCCGCTGGACGCGCCACGAGGACGCGAACGGCCAGGTGCGCACGGCGCTGTTCGCCGACGAATTGTTCGGCATGGACGAGGCGATCGAACGCGTCGTCGATTATTTCAAGGCCGCGGCTGCCGGCTCCGAGGTGGGCCGCCGGCTGCTGCTGCTGCTCGGTCCGCCGTCGGGCGGCAAATCGACGCTGGTTATTTTGCTCAAGCGCGGCCTTGAAGAGTACAGCCACACGGACGCCGGTGCGATGTACGGCATCCACGGCTGCCCGGTCCATGAATCCCCGCTACACCTGATACCGCATACGCTGCGCCCGAACTTCCGTGAAACTTACGGCGTGGATATCAGCGGCGAGGTCTGCCCCTACTGCCGGATGCGGCTCGAACAGCAGTACAACGGCGATTTCCTGCAGATGCCGGTCGAACGCATTTTCATCTCGGAGGCCGGCCGCAGCGGCATCGGCACCTATGCGCCGCACGATCCGACCACGGCCGATCTGGCCGACCTCGTCGGCTCGGTCGATCTGTCCAAGGTCGCCGAATACGGCGACGAAGGCGATCCGCGCGCCTGGTCGTGGTCGGGCGCCGTCTATGCGGCCAGCCGCGGCATGCTGGAAATGATCGAGATCCTGAAGGTCAAGCGCGAATTCCTCTACCTGCTGCTGACGCTCACGCAAGAGAAGAACGTGAAGGTGTCGCGCTTCCCGCTGATCTATCTCGACGAAACTATACTCGCGCACACCAATCTCGCCGAGTTCCGCAAGTTCCTGCAGGAGAGCGAGAACGAGGCGCTGCTCGACCGGATGGTCATCATCCAGGTGCCCTACACGCTGAATTACATTGACGAGGCCCGCATCTACAAGAAGCTGATCTCGTCGGCGGCGCCGGCCTTCCGTGAAGTCCACCTCGATCCGCACGTGCTTCACGCCGCCGCCGTCTTCGCCATTCTGACCCGTCTGCACGAGGCCGACGAGAAAGACCAGGAACTTGCGAAGAAGGTACGCATCCATGCGAACGAAGACGTCGAGGGAGTGAACCGCTCGGAAGCGGAACGTGCGCGCCACAAAATGCCGGACGAAGGTCTGGGCGGGGTATCGCCGCGCTTCGTGATCAATGCGCTCTCCAACGCCATCATCCAGTCCGACACGCACAGCCTGACGACGATGGATGTCCTGCTGGCGTTGAAGGATGCGATCGAGAACGATGCCCGCATCGATCCCAAGCGCAAGCGCAAATGGATCGACTACCTGGTCCTGGCGCGCAAGCACTTCTACAACCGCTGGGTGAAGGAGGACGTACACAAGGCCCTGTTCGTCTCGTTCGAGCAGGAAGCGCAGGATCTGCTGGACAAGTACCTCGACGAAGTCGAGGCCACGCTCGACAACCGCCAGATACACGACCCGATCACCAACGAAGAAAGACGGCCGGACGAGCGCTTCCTGCGCTCGGTCGAGGAAAAGATCCATATCTCCGATTCGGGCAAGCAGTCGTTCCGGCAGGAAGTGGTCAGGAAGGCGATGGGTGCGTTCAAGCGCGGCGAAAAATTCACGCTCGACAGCCACGCGCAACTGCATGATGCGGTACAGCAGTACCTGTTCGAGCAGCGGCGCGACGTTTTGCGCCTGGTCAGTTCCAGCAGCCGCCCGGACGAAGAGGCCCGACAGAAAATTTCGATCGTCGAGCGGCGGCTGGTCGATGAATATGGTTACGACAGCCACAGCGCGCGCGAGGCGCTGAACTACGTCACCACCCTGCTTGCGCAAGAATGAGGAGCGTCCGATGCACAACGATGCGCAGACGCGTGGGTCAAACAGCCGGACATGAGGAGTCGCCACGCCATTGCCTCCTGTCCGTCTGCAGCCACTACCGGATGAGAGGCAAGGCATGACAGTACACAGCACGATTTCGACCGGATCGCCGTGGTATGCGCTGTTCTCGCGCGGTGCGCGCGACTGGCTGCGACACAACCAGAAGGTCCGCGAGAGCGTCCAGCAGCACCTGCCGGACCTGGTGGCCGGCTCGGACCTGATCACCGGCTCGGAAGAGCGTACCGTGCATGTGCCGGTGCGTGTGCTTGAGCATGCGCGCTTCCGGCTGGCCGACAACGCGATGGATTCCCGGCGCAACGCCGGACAAGGCCAGGGCCAGCCGGGCGACGTGCTGCGTCCGTCGCAGCAGCGTCCCGATGACGATGACGAGGCCGAGGGCGACAACAGCGAGGGCGAAGTCCGGCTGCTGCTCGAACTAAAGGTCGACGACATCGTCGACTGGCTGTGGGAGGAACTGAAGCTGCCCGACCTGCAGCCCAAGCTGAAGACCACGCTATCCGAAGACGAGTTCGTGCGCGAAGGCTGGGACAAGCGCGGCGCGCGCGCACGCCTCGACCGCCGGCGCACCGTGAAGGAGGCGGTGAAGCGGCGAGCAATCCAGCAGGATCCGGTGCCCTTCTCCAACGAGGACCTGCGCTTCCGGCAACTGGTACACCGGCGCAAGCCGGCGACCAATGCAGTGGTGCTGTTTGCGCTCGATGTCTCGGCCAGCATGACCGATGCCGAGCGCAAGCTGGCCAAAACCTTCTTTTTCTTTGTGTTGCAGGGCATACGGCGCAAGTACGGCAAGGTCGAAACCCGTTTCATCGCGCACACGACGCAAGCCTGGGAATTCTCGGAGCCGGATTTCTTTCAGGTGACCGGCACCGGCGGCACCGGCGCATCGACCGCCTTCGAGCTGGCGATCGAGATGATCGAGGCCGACTACGACCCATCGCAATACAACGGCTACCTCTTTTATGCGTCGGACGGCGAGAACTTTACTGAAGATCGCAGCGCGGCCACGGCCGGATTGGCGAAGCTGACGCAGCTGCTGAACTATGTCGGCTATGTCGAGACCGTTCCCGGCTCATCGCGGATGACGGATACCGAAATGAAGGCCATCTGCAACCAGCTCGAGCAGGCCGGTGTGCCACTCGGCAGCTGCGTGCTGAACCATCCGGACGACATCTGGAAGGCGATCCGGAAATTTTTCTTGCAGGAAGCCATGCACGGCGCGGAGGTGTGATGGAGCAGGCAGA
>JAMNXS010000113.1 GCA_023653025.1 Burkholderiaceae bacterium | reverse complement strand
GATATCGTCAACTGGCTGGGCACCGCCGACGTGCTCGGCATCACCTACACCCGCTACCAGCTGCTGGTGCTGCCGGGCGTGGCGCTGGTGGTATTCGTCGCGCTGCGCAGCTTCCTGAAGTTCAGCTCGGTCGGCCGGCAGATCGTCGCGGTCTCGCATCATCGCGAGGTATCGACGGCGCTGGGCATCAATGTCAAGCGGATCTCGCTGCTGACCTTCGTGGTCGGCTCCGTGCTGGGTGCGCTGGCCGGCGCGCTGGCTTCGCCCACGGTGTCGTGGGTGCCCGGCATCGGCGGCGAGATGATCGTGCTGTCGTTCGCCGTGGTCGCCACGGCCGGCCTCGGGCAGCTCGAGGGCGCGCTTGTGGCGGCGATACTGATCGGCCTGGCGCGCTCGTTCGCGGTCTACCTGCTGCCGGAGATCGAGGTGCTGGTGCCTTTCCTGATCATGGTGCTGGTGCTGCTGTTCCGTCCGCAGGGCCTATTCTCGGTCGCTCAGGCGAGGAGGGTGTGATGCGCAAGGCCCAACTCGCCGTCGTGCTGCTGGCCGCCGCCACCTTGCTGCTGCCGCTGGCCGCGCCGTGGATGAAGACGCCGCTGATTCTCGGCACGGCTTTCGGCATCGCGGCGCTCGGCATTTCCATTCTGATCGTGTCCGGCCAGATCTCGTTCGGCCATGCGCTGTATGTGTGCCTCGGCGGTTATGCGGTCGCGTTCGCGCTCAAGCGCTGGACCCAGCTCGACAGCGCCTTGCTGCTGGCGCTGGGGGCGGCCGTCGGCGCGCTGTCGGGCGCGGTCATCGGCTCGTTTGTGGTCCGCTACCGAGGCATTTTCTTCGGCATGCTCAATCTGGCGCTGTCGATGGTGCTGTACTCGGTTCTGGTGAAGTTTTTCACCGTCACCGGCGGCTCGGACGGCGTGCGGCTCGACCGTTCGCCCTTCTTCGGCATCGCGATGGAGCGCGGCGCGTTCGAGACCACGCTGCTGGTGTCGGGCGTGGTGCTCGCGTTGCTGCTGGGCTGGCTGGTGCAGCGCTATCTGAAGTCGCCGGCCGGGCAGGCGCTGGCAGCGATCAAGACCAATGAAACGCGGCTCGAGTATGTCGGCATCTCGGCCTGGCGCACGCTGTGGATCGGTTACGTGATCTCGGCCATGCTGTGCGGCCTGTCGGGTGCGATTTTCGCGATCGCGCAGGGGCTGGTCACGCCGGAGATGGGCTACTGGGTGCGCTCGGGCGAGATCGTGTTCGTCGCCATCCTGGGCGGCGTCGGCCATCCGGTCGGTGCCTTTATCGGCGCGGCTATCTTCGAGTTCGTCAAGCTATTTGCCGCGGCCTACCTAACCGGCGCGTGGCAGATGGTGCTCGGTTTCGTGCTGATCGCGATGGTGTTTCTCGCGCCGCGCGGCGTCTCGGCGCTGCTGGCGTCGAAGCGGAGGACGGCATGAGCGCGCCGCTGCTGCAGACCCGCGACCTGCAACTCGCGTTCGGCGCGGTGGTGGTCGCCGACCAGATCAACTTTGCACTGCACGAGGGCGAGCGGCTGGCCGTGATCGGCCAGAACGGCGCGGGCAAGACCACCTTTATAAATATCTGCACCGGCCTGATCCGTCCCGACGGCGGCCAGGTGTTTTTCGATGGCGGCGAAGTCACGCGCCTGCGACCGCGCGCGATCGCGCGCCGCGGTATGGTGCGTTCGTTCCAGCTGCCCCAGCTGTTTACCGAGCACACGGTGCGCGATTGCCTGCGGCTTGCGGCCGCCGGCCGGCAGGGCACGCTGGGGCTGTGGCGGGCGCTGGCCGACGTGGCGCCGCCGCGCGAGATCGATCATGTGCTGCAGATGGTCGGGCTGGCCGAGCGCGCCGACGAGCTGGCCGGGTCGCTGCCCGAGGGGCAGCGCAAGCTGCTCGACATCGCGATGGCGCTGCTGCTCAAGCCGCGTCTGCTGATCCTAGACGAGCCAACCTCGGGCGTGTCGACCGACGAGAAGCACGGCCTGATGGCGACCATCATGGCGGCGCTGGACGAACAGAAGGTGACGGCGATTTTCGTCGAGCATGACGTCGATATCGTGTCCACCTACGCGACCCGCGTCGCGGCGTGGATTGCGGGCAAGGTCGCGGCCGACGGCAAGCCGGCCGACGTGCTGGCTGATCCGCTGATCCGCACCCAGGTAATCGGGGAATGAGATGCTGAAGATCGACAAGCTGAGCGCCAGCATTGCCGGCATTCCCGTGCTGCGCGCCATCAGCACCGAATTCGCCGCCGGCGATCTGCTGGCCGTGGTGGGCCGCAATGGCGCCGGCAAGACCACGCTGCTGCGCGCGATCATGGGCCTGCTGCCGGTCTCCGGCGGCCGGCTGCTGATGAACGGCGCCGACATCGCGCGCCAGCCCGGACACGGGCGCACGGCGCTGGGCATCGGCTATGCGCCGGAAGACCGGGTGATGTTCCCCACGCTGAGCGTGGAGGACAACCTGCGCCTGCCGTGCCAGGTGCTGGGCCTGTCGCGGCAGGAGGCCGACCGTCGCCTCGAGCGCGCGCTCGAGGTCGCGCCACAGCTCAGGGAGATGCTGCCGCGCTCCGGTGCGGCGTTGTCGGGCGGGCAGGGCAAGATGGCCGCGCTTGGCCGTGCGCTGATGGTCGGCACGCACCTGGTGCTGCTCGATGAACCCTTCCAGGGACTGGCGCCGGTGCTGGCGGCACAGTACGCGGAGTCGCTGCGCCGGCTGCACCAGATATCCCCCGAGCTTTGCATCGTGGTGACCGAGTCCAACCGCAGCCTGCTGCGCGACCTGCCGGACGCGACGCTCACGCTCGAGCGCGGCGAACTGCTCGCCGATGCCAAGCAGGCCGGCGACGACTGAACTAGACATCCACAGGAGAACCACCATGCCGACCCTCTTGATCGACGGCCAATGGCGCAGTGCGGCCGACGGCCGGACGATTGACGTGATCAACCCCTGCGACGCGAAGGTATTCACGACCATCGACCGCGGGTCCGAAGCCGATATCGACGCGGCAGTGCAAGCCGCACAGAAGGCGCTCGACGGCGCCTGGGGCCGGATGACGGCCACCGAGCGCGGCCGCATACTGATGAAGTTCGGCGACCTGATCGTGAGGCACGCCGACGAGATCGCGCAGATCGAGGCGCGCGATACCGGCAAGCCGATGACAGTGGCCCGCAACGACATCGTCGCCGTCGCGCGCTACTTCGAGTTTTATGGCAGCGCCGCCGACAAGATCCATGGCGAGCAGATTCCGTACCTGAACGGCTACAACGTGCAGGTGGTCCGCGTCCCGCATGGCGTGACCGCGCATATCATTCCGTGGAACTACCCGGCGCAGATGTTCGGCCGCACGCTGGCGCCGGCGCTGGCGATGGGCAATGCCGCCGTGCTCAAGCCCTCCGAGGACGCCTGCCTGTCGGGCATTCGGCTGGCCGAACTGCTGATGGAAGCCGGCCTGCCGGCCGGCGCGCTGAACGTGGTGACCGGCTATGGCTACGAGGCCGGCGCCGCACTGACGGCGCATCCGGGCATCAACTTCGCGACCTTCACCGGCTCGCCCGAAGTGGGCGTGCTGGTGCAGCAGGCCACCGCGAAAAACGCCGTGCCCTGCGTGCTGGAGTTGGGCGGAAAGTCGCCGCAGGTCGTGTTCAATGATGTCGACGTCGAGAAGGCGGTGCCGATCATTGTCAAGGCGATCACGCAGAATGCCGGCCAGACCTGCTCGGCGGGCAGCCGCCTGCTGGTGCAGCAGGACATCTACGATTCGTTCACCCAGCGCGTGGCCGAGGCGTTCGCGAAGGTGAAGGTCGGCAGGCCAGAGATGGATCTCGACTGCGGCCCGATCGTCAACCGCAAGCAGTTCGAGCGCGTGAACGGCTTCATCGACGACGCGATCGCCACCGGCGTACCGCTGCTGGCGCGCGGCGCGCTGGCCGAAGGCCTCTCGCCTGACGGCTTCTTCGTCGCACCCGCACTGTTCGGCGCCGTGCCGCGCGAGCACCCGCTGGCCTGCAAGGAAGTGTTCGGACCGGTGCTGGCGGCGATGCCGTTTGCCGACGAGGATGATGCGATCCGTCTGGCGAACTCGTCGGAGTTCGGGCTGGTGTCCGGCGTCTGGACTGAAAACGGTGCTCGCCAGCAGCGAATGGCGGCGCGCTTGCACACGGGGCAGGTGTTCATCAACTGCTATGGCGCCGGCGGCGGTGTCGAATTGCCGTTCGGCGGCATGAAGCGCAGCGGACACGGCCGGGAGAAGGGCTTCCTCGCGCTCGAGGAGTTCAGCACGACCAAGACCGTGGTGCTGCATCACGGGTGAGGCGGGTGACGGCGGATTTCGCTGCGCTCTATCCGCCCTACGGTTTATTGGAGATGCTGACCGATCCGTGGGGCGAGTAGAGCCGAAGGCGAAATCCGCCATCAGACGAACAACCAAAGTGCCGTAGGGCGGATAGAGCCGAAGGCGAAATCCGCCATCAGACGAACAACCAAAGTGCCGTAGGGCGGATAGAGCCGAAGGCGAAATCCGCCATCAGACGAACAACCAAAGTG
>JAMNXS010000057.1 GCA_023653025.1 Burkholderiaceae bacterium | reverse complement strand
GGAGGTATCTTTGACTTCGACCTGAAGTCGGAGAAGCTCGAACAAGTCAACGGGGAGCTTGAAGACCCGACCGTCTGGGACGATCCCAAGCGCGCGCAGGATCTCGGCCGCGAAAAGAAATCGCTCGAGGCAGTCGTCGAAGCGCTGACTGCCATCAAGGCGGGCCTGCAGGATGCGTCCGACCTGATGGAGATGGCGCGCGACGAGAACGACGAAGACACGCTGGTGGCCGTCGAGGCTGACGCCGCTGCGCTCAGGGAACAGGTCGAGGGCCTGGAATTCCGGCGGATGTTCTCCAACCCGCTCGACAAGAACAACTGCTTCATCGACATCCAGGCCGGCGCCGGCGGCACCGAGGCGCAGGACTGGGCATCAATGCTGCTGCGCCAGTACCTGCGCTATTGCGAGCGCAAGGGCTTCAAGACCGAGATCCTCGAACAGTCCGACGGCGAAGTCGCGGGAATCAAGACCGTCACCATCAAGGTCGAAGGCGACTACGCCTACGGCTTCCTGCGCACCGAGACCGGCGTGCACCGGCTGGTACGCAAATCGCCGTTCGACTCGGCCGGCGGCCGCCATACCTCGTTCTCCAGCCTGTTCGTCTACCCCGAGGTCGATGATTCGATCGAGATCGACGTCAACCCGGCCGACGTGCGCGTCGATACCTACCGCGCCTCCGGCGCCGGCGGCCAGCACATCAACAAGACCGACTCGGCAGTCCGCCTGACGCACGTCCCCAGCGGCATCGTCGTGCAGTGCCAGAACGACCGCTCGCAGCACCGCAACCGCGCCGAGGCGTGGGCGATGCTGAAGTCGCGACTGTACGAGCTCGAACTGCGCAAGCGGATGAGCGAGCAGCAGAAGCTGGAAGATGCGAAGACCGACATCGGCTGGGGCCACCAGATCCGCTCCTACGTGCTCGACCAGTCGCGCATCAAGGACTTGCGCACCAATGTCGAGACCGGCAACACCAAGGCGGTGCTCGACGGCGATATCGACGAATTCATCGCCGCGTCGCTGAAACAGGGCGTGTGATCCGTCCGACCTGCAGAGAACAACATGATGACCGACAAGCACGACGCAGTACAACACGAGCAGGACGAGAACTCCATCATCGCCGAGCGCCGCGCCAAGCTGGCTGCCATCCGCGAGCAAGGCGTCGCCTTCCCGAACGACTTCCGCCCGCAGCACAAGGCGGCTGACCTGCACGCGCTGCACAATGACGCCGAGCGCGAGACGCTCGAGGCGCAGAATATCGCGGTGGTCGTGGCCGGCCGTATGATGTTGAAGCGCGTGATGGGCAAGGCCTCATTCGCAACGCTGCAGGATGCCTCCGGCGCGCGCGCCGACGGCCGCATCCAGCTCTATATCTCGAACGACGGCGTCGGCGAGGAAGTTCATAACGCCTTCAAGCATTGGGATATCGGCGACATCCTCGGTGCCGAGGGCACGCTGTTCAAGACCAAGACGGGCGAACTGACCGTGAAGGTGACGGCGCTGCGCCTGCTGACCAAGGCGCTGCGCCCGCTGCCGGACAAGTTCCACGGACTTGTCGACCAGGAAACCCGCTACCGCCAGCGTTACGTGGACCTGATCATGAGCGAGGACACGCGTCGCACCTTCAAGGCGCGCACCGCTGCGATCGCCTCGATCCGCCGCTTCATGGATAACGAAGGCTTCATGGAAGTCGAGACGCCGATGCTGCACGTGATTCCCGGCGGCGCGGCGGCCAAGCCCTTCATTACGCACCACAATGCGCTGGACATGGAGATGTACCTGCGCATCGCACCGGAGCTGTACCTGAAACGCCTCGTGGTCGGCGGCTTCGACCGCGTGTTCGAGGTGAACCGCAATTTCCGCAACGAAGGCCTGTCGCCGCGGCACAATCCCGAGTTCACGATGATGGAGTTCTATGCCGCCTATGTGGACTACCGGTGGCTGATGGACTTCACCGAAGCGCTGATCCGGCAGGCGGCGATCGATGCGCACGGCACGGCCACGCTGACCTACCAGGGCCGCGAGCTGGACTTGGCCAAGCCGTTCCACCGGATGACCATTGTTCAGGCCATCAACAAGTTCGCGCCGCACTACACGAACGAGCAGTTGCATGACGAGGCCTTCCTGAAGGCCGAGCTGAAAAAATTCGGCATCGAGCCGCATGTGATCTCCGGTCTGGGCGCGCTGCAGCTGTCGCTGTTCGAGGAGACCGCCGAGCCCCAGCTGTGGGAGCCGACCTACATCATTGATTATCCGGTCGAAGTGTCGCCACTGGCACGTGCCTCGGATACCGTGCCGGGCATCACCGAGCGCTTCGAGCTGTTCATCACCGGCCGCGAAATCGCCAACGGCTTCTCGGAGCTGAACGACGCCGAGGATCAGGCAGCGCGCTTCCAGGCACAAGTGGCAGCGAAGCAGGCCGGCGACGACGAGGCGATGTACTACGACGCCGATTACATCCGCGCGCTCGAGTACGGCTTGCCGCCGACCGGCGGCTGCGGCATCGGCATCGACCGGCTGATGATGCTGATCACGGATTCGCCGAACATCCGCGACGTGATCCTCTTCCCGCATCTGCGGCGCGAAGACTGACCCGCATCCCGCCTCATCCGGCCCGCGCACTGCGCGGGCTTTTTTTTACCGCTTCCCGGCGGGCACAGGACCCAATGCGCGCCGGCTCGCTGTGACTGTCTCCCAAGCCGGCGGCGCTCCGCGTAACAAATTGCATCCGCGAAGGACCCTGCCGTTGATCTCGCTCATGATCATGGCGACCCTCGGCTGACAAACCGGGAGCGGTCGTTTACAAGTAGCAAAGTTTCACAAGCGGATCCCATTTCCGGAAACCAAGATCTGCAGATCAAGTCGAATGACATTCGACGTTACGCGAGGAACCTGATCATGAGCGCACATCCGACAAAAATTCACCCGCTGGTCGCGGTCGCGGCCGGCTCGGTCATCGTCGTCAGCCTGGTCGGCACGGCCGCTATCATGGACTGGCTGCCCGGTTCGCACGGCGACGACCAGTCGCCGCAGGTCGTGGCCGCAGCAGAGCCCACGCCGGCCGCCGCACCCGCGCCATCTGCCGCACGATCGACACCGACGGCGGCAAACACTGCGCCGCCGGCCCCGAAGCGCAGCGCGCCGCCGAAGCCGGCAGCCGCCGCGCCGGCGCCCGCCGCGATGCCGGCAGCGGCACCGGCCGCCATGCCCGCCGCGCCGCCGGTCGCTGCCAAGGCGCCGGTCTGCGAGTTGTGCGGCAAGGTGGTGGACGTACGCAGCGTCGAGGTGGCGGCCAAGCCCAGCGGCGTCGGCGTCGTGGCAGGTGCGGTCGTCGGCGGCCTGCTGGGCAACCAGGTGGGCGGCGGCAGCGGCAAGACGCTGGCCACCGTCGCCGGCGCGGTCGGCGGCGGCTACGCGGGCAACGAGATCGAGAAGCGCACGCGCAAGACGGCGGCTTACGAGGTCGATGTGATGATGGAGAGCGGCGAACGCCGCAGCTTCAGCTTCGAGGCGCAGCCGTCATGGCGGGCCGGCGACCGCGTGAAGGTGGTCGACGGGCAACTGGCGGCGCGCTGAATCAGCGCCAGTTCTCGACGCGAAGGCCGGCGATTCTGTCGAACTCGCCGGTATTCGAGGTGACCACGGTGAGTCCGCGTGCCAGGGCGGTACCGGCAATCAGCACATCGTAGGCACCGATCGGCCGCCCTTGCCTGCGCAAGGAGGCACGCAGTGCGGCCGACGCCTGTGCATCGGCCAAGCCGAACTCCAGTGCGGGGACGACAGAGAAAAAATCATCCAGCAGCGGCGCGTATTTCTCGGCGCGCTCCGGATTGAGCGCCAGCCCGTAGTCTATTTCCAGCCGCGTGACGATCGAAACTGCCAGCAATTCCGGCCCCGTCTGCGTCATTCGCCGCAGGACATTCGGAAAGCCCTTCAAGAAGTCGGACACCGTGCAGGTGTCAAGCAGGTATCTCACGCCAGCGGATCCACAGGCGGCGGGAGCAGTTCGTCCGGACCGCGTCCGATATCGGGGAAATCCGGAAAGCCTTGGTGGCGGAGGACGGAGTCCGGCCACTGGGGCCTTGCCGGCCGATCGAGCAGGTCGTTGACCGCTTTCCGAATCAGGGAGTTGCGGCTCTCGCCCTCGCGCTCCGCGAGTTCGGTCAGCCGCCGGCCGGTGTCGTCGTCCAGATAGATATTGAAGTTCATGTTCGCCCCCTGCACTGCATATAACTGCTTTAGATGTTATACGCTGTGGGACGGGAACTCAACCGCTATTTTGCCTCGTCTATCCACGCCATCTGTATGGCTTCAAGGATCTTCTCGCCGGAACGGGCCGGATCGTCGCTGAAGCCGTCGAGCTCGGTGACCCAGCGATGCAGGTCGGTGAAGCGCACGGTCAGCGGGTCGATGTCGGGATGGGCGTCGAACAGCGCCTCGGCAATTCGCAGGGTGTCGGTCCATTTCATGCGGCCTCCTCTGCTTCAGTGATTTTCGCGTGCATGGTTGATCGTGTACTTCGGGATCTCGATCACCAGATCGTCGTCGCCGACCACCGCCTGGCAGGACAGCCGCGATGTTGCCTCCAGCCCCCAGGCCATGTCGAGCAGGTCCTCTTCCTTCTCTTCGGCCTCGTTGAGCGAACCGAAACCTTCGCGAACGACGACATGGCACGTCGTGCAGGCGCATGACTTCTCGCATGCATGCTCGATCTCGATGTCGTTGTCGAGCAGCGCATCGCAGACCGACACACCTTTCGGTACCTCGAGCACGGCGCCCTCGGGGCACAAGGTTTCATGGGGGAGTACGACGATTTGCGGCACGGCAGGTCCTTGATTGATTAAATGACTTCGTCCACTTTTCTGCCCGTGAGGGCTGCGCGCACGCTGCGGTCCATGCGGCGCGCGGCGAATTCCTCGGTGCCTTTCGCAAGCGCCTCGACCGCGGCCTGGATCGCCGGGTGATCGCTGCCTTGCGCAGCCGCGCGCACGGCGGCGATCAGGGCATCGATGGTCGTGCGCTCTGCGGCGGACAGCAGATCCGGGTCGCGGTCGAGCGCCGCTTGCGTCGCCAGCAGGATGCGCTCGGCCTCGACCTGTTCCTCGCGCAGCGCGCGACGCTTCATGTCGTCCTCGGCCGACGAGAAGGAGTCCTGCAGCATGCGCGCGATGTCGTCGTCACCGAGCCCGTACGAGGGCTTGACTTCGATCGACGCCTCGACGCCGGAGTGCATCTCGCGCGCCGACACCGACAGCAGCCCGTCGGCGTCGACCTGGTACGTGACACGGATGCGCGCTGCGCCGGCGGCCATCGGCGGAATGCCGCGCAACTCGAAGCGGGCCAGCGAGCGGCCGTCGGAGACCAGCTCGCGCTCGCCCTGCACCACATGGATGGCCATCGCGGTCTGGCCGTCCTTGAAGGTCGTGAATTCCTGCGCCCGCGCGCACGGTATCGTCGAATTGCGCGGAATGACCTTCTCGACCAGCCCACCCATGGTCTCGATGCCGAGCGAGAGCGGGATCACATCCAGCAGCAGCCAGTCATCGCCGACGGCGCGATTGCCCGCCAGCAGGTTGGCCTGCACGGCTGCGCCCAGGGCCACCACCTTGTCGGGATCGATGTTGGCCAGCGGTGTAGTCTGGAAATAATCGGCCACCGCCTTGCGCACATGCGGCATGCGCGTCGCGCCGCCGACCAGCACCACGCCGTCGATATCGTCGACCGACAGGCCCGCATCGCGCACTGCCTTGCGGCAGGGCGCGAGGGTCTTGCCGACCAAGTGCTGCGTGATCTGCGCGAAGGTGGCCGCGCTGATGGTCAGCCGAACTTCCTCACCGGATTTCAGCGTGGCATCGATGTGCGTGTCGGCGTGCGCGGACAGCAGTTCCTTCGCTTCGCGCGCCTTGACCATCAGGATGCGGGTATCTTCATCCGACAGCGGCGCGAGTTGCGCCTGCTCGATGATCCAGCAGAACAGGCGATGGTCGAAGTCGTCGCCGCCGAGCGCGGAATCGCCGCCGGTGGACAGCACCTCGAACACGCCCTTCGACAGCTTCAGGATCGAGATGTCGAAGGTGCCGCCGCCGAGGTCATAGACGGCATAGATGCCCTCGGAACCGTTGTCGAGCCCGTAGGCAATCGCCGCTGCGGTCGGCTCGTTCAGCAGCCGCAGCACGTTCAGGCCGGCGAGCTTCGCCGCATCTTTCGTCGCCTGGCGCTGGGCGTCGTCGAAATAAGCGGGCACGGTAATGACCGCGCCGACCAGTTCGTCGCCGAGCGCGTCTTCCGCGCGCTGGCGCAGCGTGGCAAGAATCTCGGCCGATATCTCGACCGGGCTCTTCACGCCCGCTATCGTCCGGATCTGGACCATGCCGGGCGCATCGACGAAATCGTAGGGCAGGTTTTCCGTGTAGGCGATGTCTTTAAGGCCGCGGCCCATGAAGCGCTTGACCGAGACGATGGTGTTTTTCGGATCGGTGGTCTGCGCGGCCTGCGCCTTGTGGCCGATGTTGGCGTGGCCATTCGGCAGGTAGCGAACGACCGACGGCAGCAGCGAATGGCCGTCCTCGTCGTCGAGTACCTCGGGTATGCCGTGGCGCACGGTGGCTACCAGCGAATTGGTCGTCCCGAGGTCGATGCCCACCGCCAGCCGGTGCTGGTGCGGCGCGGTCGACATGCCGGGTTCGGAGATCTGCAGCAGGGCCATGATTATCTGTCTCGGTTCAGGCTTCGAGCGCCTCGAATGCGCGACCGACTTCGTCGCCGAATTTTTCGACGAACATCAGTTGCCGCACGCGCTCGCCGGCCTGTTGAAAGTTGCCGCCGTCGAGCAGCGCGGCGATGTCGTTGAGCTGCCGCCGGCGGGCGGTGCGCAGTTCGGCGTCCAGCGATTCCAGTGCGGCTAGGTCCTTCGCGTGGCGCGCATCGTCCAGCGACTCGCGCCATTCCATCTGCTGCATCAAGAAGGCCGGCGGCATTGCAGTGTTCGACTCGATGCCGAGGTCGACGCCGTTCAGCTCGCACAGGTAAGCGGCGCGCTTGAGCGGGCTCTTCAGCGTCTGGTAAGCCTCGTTGGCGCGCGTCGCCCACTGCATGGCGACGCGCTTCTCCGCATCGGTCGCAGCGACGAACTTGTCCGGATGCACGCGGGCCTGCAGTTCGCGGTAGGCGGCGTCCAGCCGCGCCGAGTCGATCCCGAAGGCCGGCGTCATCTGGAACAGCGCGAAGTGGTTTTCCATGGGTCTCTAAAAACAAAAGCCTGTCGTGCGGAACAGGCTGGGGTGCTGCTGGTGTTGCGGCGGGTTTCGCTGCGCTCTACCCGCCCTACGGTGCAGCGGTGTTTCCTCGCCTCGATGCTGCGGCGCTGTGGCGGGTTTCGCTGCGCTCTACCCGCCCTACGGTGCAGCGGTGTTTACTCGCCTCGATGCTACGGCGCTGTGGCGGGTTTCGCTGCGCTCTACCCGCCCTACGGTACAGCGGTGTTTCCTCGCCTCGATGCTGCGGCGCAGGTACGTAGGGCGGATAGAGCCGCAGGCGAAATCCGCCATCACCCCGCGCAATCCGCGATCACGGCCCCATCAAATCCGGAAACTCTCCCCGCATCCGCACTCGTCCTTCACGTTCGGATTGTAAAACTTGAAGCCCTCGTTCAGACCCTCGCGCGCAAAGTCCAGTTCGGTGCCGTCAATGTAGGGCAGGCTCTTCGGATCGACGTAGACCTTGATGCCGTGCGACTCGAATACCTCGTCGTCGTTCGACGCCTCATCGACATATTCGAGCTTGTAGGCCATGCCCGAGCAACCGGTGGTGCGAACGCCAAAGCGCAGGCCAATGCCCTTGCCGCGCTTCTCGATGTAGCGCGACACATGCTTCGCCGCTTTTTCGGTGAGGGTGATTGCCATGGGTGCCTTTCCTTCAAGCCGCCGACTGCTCCGCGCCGTGCCGCGCCTTGTAATCGGCAACGGCCGCCTTGATCGCGTCTTCGGCAAGAATCGAGCAGTGGATCTTCACCGGCGGCAGCGCCAGCTCTTCGGCGATCTGGGTGTTCTTGATCGACATCGCCTCGTCCAGCGTCTTGCCCTTGACCCATTCGGTCACCAGCGACGACGACGCAATGGCCGATCCGCAGCCGTAGGTCTTGAACTTCGCATCCTCGATCACGCCATCCGCGCCAACCTTGATCTGCAGCTTCATCACGTCGCCGCAAGCCGGTGCGCCGACCATGCCGGTGCCGACGGTGTCGTCACCCTTGTCGAAGGCGCCGACGTTGCGCGGGTTTTCGTAATGGTCGAGTACTTTTTCGGAATAAGCCATGGTGGTGCTCCTGTCCAGTCTTTAGTGTGCTGCCCACTGGATCGAGTTGATGTCGATCCCGTCCTTGTACATGTCCCACAGCGGCGACAGCTCGCGCAGCTTGCCGACTTTCTTCTTGATCAGGTCGATCGTGAAATCGACGTCTTCTTCGGTCGTAAAGCGGCCGAAGGTGAAGCGGATCGAGCTGTGCGCCAGTTCATCGCTGCGGCCAAGCGCGCGCAGCACGTACGACGGCTCGAGGCTGGCCGACGTGCAGGCCGATCCCGACGACACTGCGATGTCCTTGATCGCCATGATCAGCGACTCGCCCTCGACGTAATTGAAGCTCACATTGAGGTTGTGCGGGACGCGATGCTCGAGGTCGCCGTTGACATAGACCTCTTCGATCTCCATGAGCCCCTTGGCAAGACGGTCGCGCAGCGCCTGGATGCGCGGAATCTCGCTGTCCATTTCTTCCTTGGCAATGCGGAAGGCTTCGCCCATGCCGACGATCTGGTGCGTGGCCAGCGTGCCCGAGCGCAGGCCGCGCTCGTGGCCGCCGCCGTGCATCTGCGCCTCAAGGCGCACGCGCGGCTTGCGGCGAACGTAGAGCGCGCCGATGCCTTTCGGGCCGTAGGACTTGTGCGCGGTGAAGGTGACCAGGTCGACCTTGACCTTCTCGAGGTCGATCGGCGTCTTGCCGGTCGCCTGCGCGGCATCCGAGTGAAAAATGATGCCCTTGCTGCGGCACAGCTCGCCGATCTGCTCGATTGGCTGGATCACGCCGATCTCGTTGTTGACCCACATGACCGAGACGAGGATCGTGTCCGGACGAATCGCGGCCTCGAGCTGAGCCAACGTGATCAGGCCGTCCGGCCCCGGCTCGAGATAGGTCGCCTCGAAGCCCTGCCGCTCGAGCTCGCGCACGGTGTCGAGCACGGCTTTGTGCTCGGTCTTGACCGTGATGATGTGCTTGCCCTTGGTTTTGTAAAAATGCGCGGCGCCTTTCAGCGCGAGATTGTTGCCCTCGGTCGCGCCGGAGGTCCAGACGATCTCGCGCGGATCGGCATTCACCAAGGCGGCCACGTGGCCGCGCGCTTCCTCGACGGCTTTCTCCGCCTCCCAGCCGTACATGTGGCTGCGCGACGCCGGGTTGCCGAACTGCTCGCGCAGGTAGGGAATCATTTTGTCCGCCACGCGCGGATCGACCGGGGTGGTGGACGAGTAGTCTAGATAAATCGGAAAATGCGGCGCCCGGATGGTGTCCATCAGGGATTGTGCCAGTGGTGCATTCATGAATCGTGACTCCGGTTGTTTCAGGCGGCCTGGTGGGAGCGCTGCTGCTGGACCACCACGACCGGTTTGTTTTCTGCTGCCTTGTCCTTCTGCTGCTCGACCAGGTCTTTCAGGGATACCGAGTCGAGGTAATCGACCATTTTTGCATTCAGCGTCGCCCACAGGTCATGCGTCATGCAGCGCACGCCATGCGACTCCCCGTCGCCGTGGCAGTTCTGCTTGCCGCCGCACTGGGTCGCATCCAGTGGTTCATCGACCGCGATGATGATGTCGGCGACCGTGATGTCTTCCGAGCGGCGGGCGAGGTTGTAGCCTCCGCCCGGCCCGCGCACTGATTCGACGATCTCGTGGCGGCGCAACTTGCCGAATAACTGCTCCAGGTAAGACAGGGAAATCCCCTGCCGCTGGCTGATGCCGGCCAGCGTGACTGGCCCCTGATGCTGGCGCATGGCCAGATCGATCATCGCTGTGACAGCAAAACGGCCTTTGGTGGTGAGACGCATGGGCTGACTCCGGTCGTAGGACTGCTAAGTGTCGCGGTTTTGGTCAATCCTGAACGTTTTGGTCGAGTATACCAAAGTCGACTGAAATCGTCAGGTATCCGTATTCTACGGAACTTCCACCAAAATTGTGCCCAAGGCAATATCAGCCTGCACGCAACAGGTGCATCGGTGCGAACAGCGCCTGCATTTCACGGTTGTTAATAAAAGACAAATTATAAGGGTGCTCGGCGACCGCACGCGGAAACTCGGCCACCGCCGCCAGCCCGTCGAGCCAGCCGGCAATCTTTCCCCAAAGCACCAGCGTTGGCGGCGCGTGCCCTGCCCGGCTGGCCAGCGCCTCGAGCACCGCCTCGAGAAAAGGCCGCCACGCCTTCGCTTCCCTGACCGGCGGCACGGAGGGCCGGAACACCAGCGCCGCATTCAGCAGCAGGAAGCCGTGCGCGTGCAGCTGCCGCTGCAGCTCGGGCAGCGTGCGGATAAAAGTCGAGTCGGCCGCCAGCGCCCGGTGCGCGACGTCGGCCACCGCTGTGCCGACGGTTGCGTCCGGCATCAGCAGGCCGTCGGCGACCATCAGCATCTTCATGAAATTGCGCAGCGAGGTCGCGCGATTGACCGGCTTCGACAGGCCGGACGGCGACCACAGCTCTGTCACCGCGCCATCCATGAAGCAGACGCCGGTGGCGCTCTCCTCGCGCGGATACGGGCCTTCGCCGACCAGCACGTAGCGCACTGCGTCGAGCGGCTGCGCGAAGGCGGCGAAGATCCGGCCCCGGGTAGGAAGAAAATGGTCGGCGGCCAGCGTCGGCAGGTAAGCTGGATCGGCCGCCGCAACGGCCTTGAGGCCGCGCCGCAGCACGGGCCGCCACGATGCATCGGCGAGACCCAGCGCCTCGTCGAACAGGCCGGGTGATGCGCTCATTTGCCGGTAATGGAGACGACCTTGTCGTCACCCGGCGCACCGAACAGCTGCTCCTTGAGCAAGTGCAGCTGGTCGCGCACCTGCGCGGCCTTCTCGAACTCGAGATTCTTCGAGTGCTCCATCATCAGCTTTTCGAGGCGCTTGATCTCTTTCGAGACCTGCTTCTCGCTCATCGCCTCGTACTTCGCCTGCTCCTGCGCGGCCATCAGCTCTTCGCGCGCCTCGTCGATCTTGTAGACGCCGTCGATCATCTCGCGGATCTGCTTCGTCACGCCGACCGGCGTGATGTTGTTGGCCGTGTTGAATGCCACCTGCTTCGTGCGGCGGCGCTCGGTCTCGTCGATCGCGCGGCGCATCGAGTCGGTGACCTTGTCCGCATACAGTATGGCGGTGCCGTTGATGTTGCGCGCGGCGCGGCCGATGGTCTGGATCAGGCTGCGCTCGGAACGCAGGAAGCCCTCCTTGTCGGCATCGAGAATCGCCACCAGCGACACCTCGGGAATATCGAGCCCCTCGCGCAGCAGGTTGATGCCGACCAGCACATCGAAGGTGCCGAGCCGCAGGTCGCGGATGATCTCCACCCGCTCTACGGTATCAATGTCGCTGTGCAGGTAGCGCACCGCAACGCCGTTGTCGCTCAGGTATTCGGTCAGCTGCTCGGCCATGCGCTTGGTCAGCGTGGTGACCAGCACGCGCTCGTTCTTTGCGACGCGATCGCTGATCTCGTTCATCAGGTCGTCAACCTGCGTACTGGCCGGCTTCACGATCACGGTCGGATCGACCAGGCCCGTCGGGCGCACCACCTGCTCGACCACCTGGTCGGCATGCTGCCTCTCGTAGTCGGCCGGCGTCGCGGACACGAAGATGGTCTGCCGCATCTTGGACTCGAACTCGTCGAAGCGCAGCGGCCGGTTGTCCAGCGCCGATGGCAGCCGGAACCCGTAGTCCACCAGGTTGGTCTTGCGCGCGCGGTCGCCGTTGTACATGCCGCTCAGCTGGCCGGTCAGCACGTGCGATTCGTCGAGGAACATGATCGCGTCCTGCGGCAGGTAATCGACCAGCGTCGGCGGCGGCTCGCCCGGCTTCGCGCCGGACAGGTGGCGCGAGTAGTTCTCGATGCCCTTCGTGAAGCCGATCTCGGCCATCATCTCCAGATCGAAGCGCGTGCGCTGCTCGAGCCGCTGCTCCTCGACCAGCTTGCCCTGCTGGCGGAACCATTCGAGCCGGTCGCGCAATTCTTCCTTGATGCTCTCGATCGCGCGCAGCACGGTCGAGCGCGGAGTGACGTAATGCGAGCCCGGGTAAACAGTGAAGCGCGGAATTTTCTGCCGCACGCGGCCGGTGAGCGGATCGAACAGCTGGATGGAGTCGATTTCGTCGTCGAACAGGTCGATGCGCACCGCCAGCTCCGCATGTTCGGCCGGGAAGATATCGATGGTATCGCCGCGCACGCGGAAGGTGCCGCGGTCGAAATCGATCTCGTTGCGCGTGTACTGCATCTGGATCAGCCGCGCGATGATGTCGCGCTGCGCGACGCGGTCTTTCGCACGCAGCGTGAGGATCATCTGGTGATACTCGTTCGGGTTGCCGATACCGTAGATCGCGGACACGGTGGCGACGATCACCACGTCGCGCCGCTCCATCAGCGACTTGGTACACGACAGGCGCATCTGCTCGATGTGTTCGTTGATCGCTGAATCCTTCTCGATGAACAGATCGCGCTGCGGTACATAGGCTTCCGGCTGGTAGTAGTCGTAGTAGCTGACGAAGTACTCGACCGCATTTTGCGGGAAGAAGTCGCGAAACTCGCTGTACAGCTGCGCGGCCAGCGTCTTGTTCGGCGCAAACACGATGGCCGGACGGCCGAGGCGCGCGATGACATTGGCCATCGTGAAGGTCTTGCCGGAACCGGTCACGCCGAGCAGGGTCTGGAACGACAAGCCGTCGGTGACGCCTTCGACCAGCTTGTCGATCGCCACCGGCTGATCACCGGCCGGCGGGAACGGCTGGTACAGACGGAAAGGGGAGTCGGGGAAGGTCACGAACTTCGATTCATCCAACGCGGTTTGGACTTCGGATAATTCAGCCATTGGAATTTGACCTTTGGTAAAATGCCGGGTTTCGCACAATTGCTCCAATCAGCGAATAAATTCGCTGTCTTTCGCGGCTGCATCGCCCGGATTCATGCGGGTTCGGCGAAACCACCAACCGTCAGCAAACGTTAGTAACTTTTCATACTATCACGATGAACGCTCCGCTCTCCGCACCCCTGTTCGCCACTATCGAGATGGCGCCGCGCGACCCCATTTTGGGCATCACCGAAGCTTTCAATGCCGACCAGAATCCCGATAAAACCAACCTCGGCGTCGGCGTCTACTACGACGACAACGGCAAGGTGCCGCTGCTGGCCTGCGTGCAGAAGGCCGAAGCGCTGCTGATGGAAAAGCAGGCGCCGCGCACCTACCTGCCGATCGAGGGTCTGGCCGCCTATGACAAGGCGGTGCAGGAACTGGTATTCGGCGCCGACAGCGAAGTCATCGCGTCGAAGCGCGCGATCACCGCGCAGGCGGTCGGCGGCACCGGCGCACTCAAGCTGGGCGCCGACTTCCTCAAGCGTTTCTCGCCGAACGCGCAGGTCTACATCAGCGATCCGAGTTGGGAGAACCACCGCGCGCTGTTCGAGTCGGCCGGCTTCGTCGTCAACAACTACCCGTACTACGACGCCACCACCCGCGGCGTGAATTTTGCCGGCATGCTCGACACGCTCAAGAGCATTCCGGCCGGCTCCATGGTCGTGCTACACGCCTGCTGCCACAACCCGACCGGCGCCGACCTGACCGACGCCCAGTGGGCACAAGTAATTGAGGTGGTCACGCAGCGCGGCCTCGTGCCCTTCCTCGACATGGCTTACCAGGGCTTCGGCGACGGCATCGCCGAGGACGGCAAGGTGGTCGGCCTGTTCGCGCAAGCCGGCGGCCCGCTGTTCGTCTCGAACTCGTTTTCGAAATCGTTCTCGCTGTACGGCGAACGCGTCGGCGCGCTGTCGATCGTCGGCTCGAGCGCCGAAGAAGCGTCGCGCTTGATGTCGCAACTCAAGCGCGTGATCCGCACCAACTACTCGAACCCGCCGATGCATGGCGGCCAGGTCGTTGCCACCGTGCTGGCCACGCCGGAACTGCGCCAGCTGTGGGAAGAAGAACTGGCCGGTATGCGCGTGCGCATCAAGCAGATGCGCCAGCGGATGGTCGATGACCTGAAAGCAAAGGCACCGGCGCACGACTTCGGCTTCGTCGTCGAGCAGCGCGGCATGTTCTCGTACTCGGGCCTGACCAAGGCGCAGGTCGAGCGGCTGAAAAGCGAATTCTCGATTTACGCCGTCGATACCGGCCGCATCTGCGTGGCCGCGCTGAACTCGAAGAACATCGGCCGCGTCGTCGATGCGATCGCGAAGGTGCTGTAAGGCTCGCGCTCTTCCGATCACGGCCCGGCGTCTTGCCGGGCTTTTTTTCGTCCATCGTTCCGGCGACCGCAATCAGCCGACGATGCGCGCACCCACCGCCTTGCCGCCGAGGGCCCTGGCAATCGCCGCCGCGATCTTTGCACCGCCCTGCTCCGACGGTTCGACCTGATGCGTGAAGTCGGCGGCCCGGTTGCAGACCCGGCGCAGGTCGATCACCGTGAGTTGATGGCCGGTGGCGACGCGGAAGATCACATCGTCCAGCGCACCCACGGCGGCGGCCGCGCGCCGCTGGTAATCACGGTTGTCGAACCAGCCGTTGTAGATCGTGCAGACTACCGTTGGCAGCCCGGCCTTCAGTACGACGCCGAGCATGCGGCGGTAGCCCTCCTCGAAGATTTCGACAATGTCGGCCAGCGCACGAAACGCATCGGCCGCATCGAGTGCGGTCGCATCGAGCACGCCGGCCCGATCAAGTGCATCGTTGCCGCCGACGCTGATGACGAGATGGGTGATCCCGGGATGCAGCCGCTCTATCTGCAACGGCACATCAACCATCCGCCCGCCATCCTTCGCCAGCAGCGCGACCTCGCCGCCAGACAGCCGCCGGCGCAGCAACGACGGCACATCGGCATTCGGCTTCACGTACGAGGCATTGTCGAAGACTGAATCGCCGAGTAGCGCGACCTGCATCCGGCGCGCTGCTTGCGCTGGTGCCTGCGACGCATGTGCGGCCGTCAGCAGGGCCAGTGCGGCGCCAAGAAATTCACGTCGGTTAGCGGACATCGCAGACCTCGGGCAAGAATGAATGGCCGTTGGAGGCGCCCGCAGCGGCAAAAGTTTGCCGGGCGCCGCACGAGCGCGATTCAGGCAATGCCTCGCATCAAGAATTTTGACAAAAGCGATTTTTTGTCCTATGATGTCGCTCCTGTCGCGTTCCACACAACGCAGACTTTTCCCTGATAGCTCAGTCGGTAGAGCGACGGACTGTTAATCCGCAGGTCCCTGGTTCGAGTCCAGGTCGGGGAGCCAAAATTCAAAAGCCCGCAGACGAAAGCCTGCGGGCTGTTTGCTTTTGTGGGTGCGAGGTCGTGCGCAGTCAGCCTCCCTGCTTTCCCGTAGGCCGCATTCTCAGCATAATTTGGCGATGCGCCCCTCTACAGCCCTTGAAAGTCACCGCCGAGCGATCATCCAGATCGTCGAGAGCCATAACGCCCTGAACCCCCGGGTTTTCGGCTCGGTGGTCCATGGAATTGACAGAGAGGACAGTGACCTCGATATTCTGATTGACCCCACTCCAGAAACGACACTTTTCGACATTGGCGCAATCCGGCGAGAACTGAAATATTTGCTGGGCATAGAAGTTGATGTACTCACGCCCAAGGCACTGCCAGACAGCTTCCGCAACCAGGTCTTGGCAGAAGCCAAGCGTATATGAGCCAAGATCCGGCTTTGCTGGATGATTACATCAGACATATCTTGGCAGCGATCGTGCGAATCCAATGATACTGCGCTGAAGTAAATGAAGAAGCCTTCCTTGAAAATGAAATGCTTCAAGATGCAGTAATCAAAAATTTTGAAGTCATCGGCGAGGCAAGCAAAAACATAGATCGTAAGTTTCTGGATTTCCTGGAGCAATACCCGTCGCTGTCACTCATCGATGCTTACGAGATGCGTAATGCCTTGGCCCACGGCTACTTCAAAGTTGATCTGGAAATTCTCTGGAAGACCATTAACAAACACTTGCCACCACTGCAGGAACAACTAAAAAATCTTCTTGATTAACGATCATCGCTCAATCACACGTTCTACTGCCCGCCCAAAAGAAGCCGCACGTATTCTCTGAAAACAAAAAAATTTTCAAGCCATCGATGCTGTTTATCCGCAGGTTGCTGGCTCGAGTCCAAGTCGGAGAGCCTAAATTTCAAAGCCCGCAAACGAAAGTCTGCGGGCTTTTGAATTTTGTGGGTGCGAGGTCGTGCATAGCCTGACAGCTTCCGCAACCAAGTTTTGGCAGAAGCCAAGCGTATATGAGCCAGGATCCGCCTTTGCTGGATGGTTGCCAAATATCAGAGAAACGTCAAGTTCAACTTTACGTTTATTTGGAAAATACTTTACAATTAGATCCTCCGAGTTGGACAATTTGTCATGGATGCAAAAAAATTAGCCGAGGTTGGTCGCCTGATTGCGGTCAATCCGTCCAGTGTAGCTGCACGCCTGGCCGAACTTGAAGGGATTACCCGTCAGGCTGCCAGTGCTCGCTTGGCGTCCTTGAAAAATGCCGGTGTGATTGCAGTGGCCGGGAACGGGCGAGGCGTTAAATACGCTCTGCTCGATACCGTGCGTGAGGTGCGCTCTTACCCGATCTCGGGCCTGTCGGAAGACTGGGTCTGGCGCGAACAGTGCGCGCCTGTGGTGAAGGATTTGCCAGAGAATGTAAGGGGGATCTGGCATCACGGCGTCACCGAGATGGTCAATAACGCGATTGATCATTCTGGCTCGACAGACGTTCAGGTTGGCATTGCAAGAAATGCGCTATCAACCAAAGTGTGGGTGTCTGATCATGGGGAGGGCATCTTCCTGAGGATTCAGCGCGCCCTCAATCTTTACGATGCACGTGAATCGATTCTGGAGCTGGCCAAGGGAAAATTTACGACTGACCCGGCCAATCACTCCGGAGAGGGAATTTTCTTCTCATCAAAGATGTTCGATCACTTCTCGATCCGCTCGGGTGCATTGTTCTTCATGCACGATAGCAACCAGCCGGATGTCTTGTTCGAAAAAACAAATTCCGATCATGGCACGTTGGTCGTGATGGAACTGGAGAACGACAGTGAGCGAACCACACGGGAAGTGTTTGACCAGTTTGCGTTGCCGGAAGAATTTTCGTTTGCAAAAACGATAGTTCCGGTGAGGCTGGCACAGCATGAAGGCGAAAAGCTGGTGTCACGGTCGCAAGCCAAGCGTCTCACGCGCCGGTTCGAGCGGTTTCAGACAGTCATCCTTGATTTCTCCGGGGTCGAGGAAATTGGACAAGCTTTCGCCGATGAGGTGTTCAGGGTGTTTCAGAATGCCCACCCGCAGATCACCATGGCCCCGATAAAGGCAACGGAGGCCGTGACAGCCATGATTTCGAGAGCAAGGATAGGGCTGGGGCGTTGAACTCATGCCTCCCGCGGGCGAGTAGCTGAACCGGAGTTTGAAGGTTTGCAGGCCTTCTGCAATATGTCAGGCTTGCATGGCGAGCTGGGCAATGAGGCCCGACCTCGTCTCGCCACGCTGCTTGGCCTTTGCGTCCAAGCGCGCGAGGATTCGCTTCGGCAGCGAGATGTTCACACGCTCGATCTCATCGGAGAGCCGCGCCGGATCGATCTCGGCAATCGCCCATACCCATGCCTTGAATTCTCGCTTTTTCTGAAATGCCGCAATGCTGCTCGGCGGGGGCACATCTTCGCCCGCATCGAGCGCGGTGTCGATCCATAACTCGATCGCTTCTTTGGCGTTCTCGATTGCTTCATCAATGCCGGAGTCGGCTGCCGAAAAGCAGCCCGGCAAGTCGGGCACGACCACGCCCCAGGCACGGCCCTCGTCGCCGGGTTCGATGGCTATCGGATATTTCATGGTGTTCGCCTCATTTCAAGCCGGCCTGCTTCAGGATTTTTTGAACCAACCCTGTGCCAAGGGACTCATCCGCAAAGACTCTGTCAGTACACGGTAACCAGAGTCGACTTTTGGAGGGTCGTCATCACAGCTGTTTTACTCCGCTTCGCTTGCTGGGCTGCTCCAATGCCACGCACGTTCGTACCTCAATGTCTGATCTCCTCATATCGTAAACGAGAGCAAGGTCACCCCGGAACATGCACGCCGTCAGGGGCATCGAGAAAGGCAAAGGGATTCAAAAATTGGCGTCGCCAGAACAAGGCCCTGTCCACCTCACCCAAGGCCGCCTCGTCACAGATGTCATGCCATTTTTTTTCAATCACCATCACCTGATGATTGACCATACGGATAGCCTCTTCCTGATTGAGCAGAAATACCGATGCGGCAGCAATGCAGACCCCCACTCGACTGCTCCGCTCTGCACCACGAATGAGCATGGCTTGCGAGGCCTGCTGACCTGAACGCGATTGCGGACAAATGTCGTAAGCGGGCGTCAAGGCCAGCTGTTTTCCGTTCCAAAAAGCCGCATGATTGCGGGCATGATCATCTGTATTGCCACACAGGATGTTGAAAACGATTCGAGCGAACAATTCCCGCAAAGTCGCCTTCGGATCGGTGAAACGGTGCCGAATGATCTCTGCCAGCTTTTCGTAACTGGCATAAGCCGCCAGCATTTCATCGAGTTCAAACATCGTCAACGCTGACACCATGGCACGCCTGTGCCAATGCCCGCCAGACCACACTCTGTCAAAGCGCTCGACCAACAGAACATCTTTGCCCAAGGCGCTGCGCAGATGCACATGCGCGACATGTAACCCGACCTCGCGGGCCAAGCGCATGGCAATAAACTCGGCCTTGACCACGCTGTAAAGATCATTGCTTGCAGAGAATTTTGCGATGAACTTGCGCTCGCCATCGTCGAGCAGCACTTTGGGCCGGGCACCGCCGAGGGACGTGCCATGCAGCAAAGCTTGATTCAATTCGGGAGGAAGCGGCACGCCCCGCTCGACTTTTTCGGCGGCCGTGAGCAGTTCCTCCAACGTGGGTTGCTGCGAATGCCTTGGCAGGTACCGGGTCGCCGACCGCTGAAAATCCAACGCGCCAATTCTGTCGGAGCCCGACTCCAACAAATAGGTCAACTCGTCCAGTTCAATCTGCGCGGC
>JAMNXS010000056.1 GCA_023653025.1 Burkholderiaceae bacterium | reverse complement strand
GCATCATGTCCGGCGGCCAGTTCCCGCCAGTCCCAGTCCGGCTGCGCACGAATGGCCTGCCTGACATCGGCCAGCGGCGCATACCACGGATCGGTCACGGCAATGTAGGTCCGCGGGAGCCCGTTGCCCGGCGCGTGTTCGAGCTGCAGAGGATCCGAATACGCTTTCAGCGGATGCGGGGTGAGCCGGCGTCGAAGCCATGCGGCCTGAGCCGGATCGGACACGCCGAAATTTTCCGGTGCCGGAATCGCCATCCGCAGCCCCTCGGTATCGATGGTGCGCGCACGCTCGCGCTGCACGTCCGGCGGGAAAGCTGACAGGGCCGAATGACCGCTGCCGACCACCAGCGCGTCGAGGTAGACCAGCCTGTTCAGCCGCTGGGGCAGGCGGTCGGCGACGCCGGTAATCACCAGTCCCGCAAAGCTGTGGCCGACCAGCAGCACGTCGTCGAGCTCTTCGGCGGCGAGCACCGCGCAGATGTCGTCAATGTGGGTGGACAGGCCCGTGTCGGCCCGCAGCAGGTGGGCGCGCTCGCCGAGCCCGGTCAGGGTCGGAGTGAAGACGGCATGACCGGCCGCCCGCAGTAGCTCGGCGACCGCTCGCCAGCACCAGCCGCCATGCCACGCGCCATGAACAAGAACGAAGTTCATCGGATTGTCCTTTCTGCATTGTCCCTTCGGTCTCGTCCCACCGGTAGCGCAACTGCCGCGCCATACCGAGCCGTACCGAGCCATTCCGGGCTATTCCGGGCTACGCCGGTCGCACAGCGCCGCCATCGGTACAATACGGCCATGGACCTGACACTGACCGAACTCGAGCAGGCAATCAATTACTGGCGCCGCGTGCGTCCCGCCACTGGCGAGGAGCGCGCGCTGTCGCCCGAGGTGAACGCACTGGCCGATGTCTATGCGCTGATGATTTTCCGGCGCGCGGTCGTTTGCCCGCTCGATTCGCTGGCTCCCGATGCCCGCGCGCTGGTCGATGCCTGGCGCAAGGCGGCCGAGGGCAACGCCGCCTAGCTTCCGTCCGCCGGCTCGCGGCTCGGACGCTCGGCATCCTGTAGCTGCCTCCACATCACCTTGCCGGTCGCCGACTTCGGCAGGCTGTCGACGAACTCCACGAAGCGCGGCACCTTGTAGGCCGCCATCTGCCGGCGCGCCCAAGACATCAGGTCGTCGGCCGACAGGGCGCTGCCGGCGGCGCGCACCACGATGGCCTTGACCGTCTCGCCCCGATACGGGTCGCCGGTGCCGACGATGCAGCAATCGCGCACCTCGGGATGACGGTACATGATTGCCTCGACCTCGGCCGGCCAGACCTTGTAGCCGCTCGCATTGATCATCCGCTTGAGCCGGTCGGTGAAAAAGAAATAGCCGTCGTCGTCGATGCGGCCGAGATCGCCGGTGCGCAGGAAGCGCTTGCCGTCGATGTCGATGAAGGCGGCGCGCGTCTTGGCTTCGTCGCGCCAGTAGCCGAGGAAGACTTGCGGGCCATGGATGATGATCTCGCCGACTTCGCCCGGCCCAAGCTCCTGGTGGGTATCGGGGTCGATGATTCGCGAATCGACATTGAAGATGGGCAGGCCGAGGCATTGCTGGCGCGGCCGCTGCATCGGATTGGCATGGGTAGTGGCGATGGTCTCGGTCAGACCGTAGCCCTCCATGTACTGCAAGCCGGTCAGGTCATGCAGCTTTTGCGCAATTGCCGCCGGCATCGCCGCGCCGCCTCCCGACACGCGGCACAGGCTGGACAGGTCGTGTTCCGCGAGACCCGGGCTGGACAGGAAGTCGATCATCATCGTCGGAATGCTGGTCCAGCTCGTCACGCGGTGGCGGGCAATCAGGCGCGCCGCCAGTTCGCGGTCCCAGCGCGGCATGATCACCAGCGTTCCGCCGACGAAGATCGAGGCATTCATGCTGACCTGCATGCCGGTCGCATGAAACAGGGGCAGCGATAGCAAGCCGACCTGGCCCGGTGCCGCGCCGGCCCAGACAGCGCCGGCAACCGCCGCGAACATGACCGTGCCGTGCGTATGCATGCAGCCCTTGGGCTGGCCGGTCGTGCCGGAGGTATAGGGCAGGCAGGCAAGGTCGTCGCTGCCGGCGACGGCCGGCGCGGGCAGGCAGCCGGCGGCGAGTGCCTGCTGCCACGGCCGCATCAGCGGATGTGCGGCAGCCTCGCCGGACGCGCGCACGCTGTCCGGCGCCTCATGGGCGTCATCGCCGAGATAGTCGGCATAACAGGCGACGACCGCATGGCGCAGCGTCTGTTCGCCCATCAGCGGATGCAGGCGCGCCGCCAGCTCCAGCGCCACGAAGGCTGCGCAGGCGCCGCTGTCGGTCACGACATGCGCCAGCTCTTCCGTCAGCAGCATCGGATTGACCGGCACGACGACGGCATCGGCGCGCAGGATCGCGTAATAGGCGATCACGAATTGCGGGCAATTCTGCATCTGCAACAGCACGCGGTCGCCGCGGCCGATGCCGCAGCGCTGCTGCAGGTAGCCGGCCAACGCCTCGACCTCGGACAACAGTTGGCGGTAGCTGATGCGGCGGCCGAAAAAGACGAGCGCGTCGGCGTCCGGGTAGCGCAGGGCAGCGATCGACAGGTTGGCCACCAGGCTGGTCTGCGGCGCAGACAGGCGGGGCGGCAGTCCGGGAGGCCAGTGGCGAGATTGCGTGCGGGTCATGGATTGGCAACGTAGCGGAGCCCGGATTATAGGCCCGGGCCGCTGAAACGGCAGCGATCCGCCTCCAGGCAGTAGCCCATGCCCGACGACGGGGCAGGGTTGCGGCTGGCGTGGGCATCAGAATCGGGCGCCAACAAGCTTTTTGGTGCAACGCACAAAAAAATGTTGACACGCGGCCAAAACCTCGTAAAATCAGTTTTGTTGCGGCGCACCATTGCCGCTGAACCGATCCATCGCCTGATGACCGAAAGGAGAAACGCCATGTTTTCTGCCGCTGACCAATTGTCCCACGCCACCAAAGCCTCGATTGACGCGCAGCTTGCTGCCATGAGCGACATCGCCAACAAGGCGCTGCACAGCGTCGCCGAACTGGTCGAACTGAACCTGAGCACGGCCAAGGAATCCTTGGCTCATACGTCTGCCGCAGCGCAGCAGATGCTGTCCGCCAAGGATGCGCAGGAGCTCCTGAACCTGAGCTCGGCCCAGGCACAGCCGGGTGCGGAGAAGGCGCTGGCCTACGGCCGCCATCTCGCGTCGATCGCGACCAAGGCGCAGGCCGAGTTCACGAAAGCCACCGAAACCCGGATCGCCGAAACCAACAAGCAGGTCGGCAAACTGATCGACGACCTGTCGAAGGCCGCGCCGGCCGGGTCGGAAAACGCGATCGCCATGCTCAAGGCCAGCGTCGCCAACGCCAACGCCAGCTACGAGCAGATGGTCAAGGCCAGCAAGCAGGCGATCGAGACGCTGGAGGACAGCCTCAACGAGGCCACCCGGCATTTCGTGCCCGCTGCTGCCGACAAGCCGGCAGCGCGCTCGAAGAAAGCCTGAACCGCGTTAACGGAAGCACAGCCTGAGCACAACGGGCCGCAGCAGCGGCCCGTTGTGCATTTTGCGGCAGGAAACAGCGCGTCCTCAGTGTCTGTTTGACGCCATGGACAGCGACAGCGCCTCGGCCACCCGGATGCCGTCGATGGCTGCCGACATGATGCCGCCGGCGTAGCCGGCGCCCTCGCCGGCCGGATACAGCCCCTTGGTATTAATGCTCTGGAAATCCTCGCCGCGCCGTATCCTGACCGGCGACGACGTGCGCGTCTCGACACCGGTCAGCACCGCATCCTGCATCGCGAAGCCATGGATCTGCTTGTCGAACGCAGGCAGCGCCTCGCGGATAGCGTCGATCGCGTAAGACGGCAGCGACGGATTCAGGTCGCCCAGCTTCACGCCCGGCTTGTAGGAGGGCAGCACCGAACCGAACTCCTTCGACGGCACGTTGCGTATGAAATCGCCGACCAGCTGCCCGGGCGCATCGTAATCATGGCCGCCGAGTTCGAAGGCGCGCGACTCGATTTCGCGCTGAAAGTCGATGCCGGCCAGCGGGCCGCCGGGATAATCATTCGGCGAGATACCGACGACGATGCCGGCATTCGCATTTCGCTCGTTGCGAGAGTACTGGCTCATGCCGTTGGTCACCACCCGCCCCGGCTCCGAGGTCGCCGCGATGACCGTGCCGCCCGGGCACATGCAGAAGCTGTAGACCGAACGACCATTGCTGGCATGGTGAACGAGCTTGTAGTCGGCGGCGCCGAGGATGGGGTTGCCGGCAAAGCGACCGAATCGCGCGCGGTCAATGATCGACTGCGGGTGCTCGATCCGGAAGCCCACCGAAAACGGCTTGGCCTCGAGATAGACGCCCTCATCGTGGAGCATCTGGAAGGTATCGCGCGCACTGTGGCCGACGGCGAGTACCGCATGCGAGGTCGCGATGCGCTCGCCGCCGGACAGCCGCACGCCGCGCAATTGGCCATTGTCGATATCGAGGCCGTCGACCTTCTGCTCGAACAGGAACTCGCCGCCGTGCTCGACGATCGTGGCCCGCATCAGCTCGATCATCTTCACCAGCCGGAAAGTGCCGATATGCGGCTTGCTGACATACAGGATTTCCGGCGGCGCATCGGCCTTCACGAATTCCTGCAGCACCTTGCGCCCGTAATGCCTGGGGTCGCTGACTTGCGTCCAGAGCTTGCCGTCGGAGAAGGTGCCGGCACCGCCCTCGCCGAACTGTACGTTCGATTCAGGATGCAGCTTGCGCTGACGCCATAGCCCGAAGGTGTCCTTGGTCCGGTCGCGCACCTGCTTGCCGCGCTCGACGATCAGCGGCTTGAAGCCGGCCTGCGCGAGGATCAGCGCCGCGAACAGGCCGCAGGGGCCGAAGCCGATGACGACCGGCCGGCCCTCGAGCCCGGCTGGCGCCCGCGCGACGAAGCGGTAATCCATGTCGGGCGTCGGCACGAGCTTGGGCAGGCGGCGCGACAGCGCCTTTGGCTCGTCGGCCAACTCGACGTCGACGGTGTAGACCAGCTGGATAGCCGACTTCTTGCGCGCGTCATAAGCGCGGCGGAAGACGCTCATGCCGCGCAGTTCGTCGGCCGACGCGCCGAGGCGCGCCAGCACGGCGTCCTTCAGCGCATGTTCTGGATGGTCCAGCGGGAGGGTGACATCGGTGAGTCGCAGCATGCAGACGGGCTTGGGAAGCGTGGGGCGGGGCAGGGCGACAAAACCCGCCCCTGCGAAGGATCGCTATTTTACCCAAAGCCTCCGGCGGTCGGCGCTGCTGCCGCGCCGACCGGGGTGCGACCGCCGGGTTACTTGCTGCCGCCAGCTGCGCCGCCGGATGAGGCGCCGCTGTCAGGCGCTGCCCCTCCCGCTTCCGAACCGCCGGCGCTGGCGCCCGAGCTGTCCTTGCCGGCGCCGCTCTTGGACTTGTCGCTGCCGCTCTTGCCCTGCGAACTGGCCTTCAGGTTTTGCGTGGTTTCCTTGGCCATCTGCATATGCGATTCGACGGTGCCGATCGCGGTGCTGGCGTAATTCTTCAGGTCCGTGTCCTCGGCCCGGCTCGCGGCACGCTGCAGCAGCTTGTGGCTGTCCTTGTGGGCGCGCTCACCGGCCTGCTGCATGTACTGGCGGTCGAATTTCTCGCCCGTCTGGTCCTGCAGCTTCTTCTGCATGGCCATCTGCTGCTTGCCCGGTTCGGTCGGCAGCGTGACGCCTTTCGATTGCGCCATCTGCTTCAGCGCGTCCAGGGCCTTGGTGTGGTCATCCACCATTTTTTTCGCAAAACTTTTTACCTCGTCGCTTTGCGCCTTCTCCTGCGCCAGCTTGCCGAGGCTGATCTCGCCGAGGTGGGACTCGGCCATCTGCTTCATCATCTTTTCGTCGCGATCGCTGATCTTGCCGGCCGACGCGCCGGCCGACTCCTGAGTGGAAGCGCCCGCCGACGTGCCGGTCGACTCCTTGGTCGAGGCGCCGCTGGATTCGCCCGATGAACTCTCCTTGCTCTGGGTGGCGGACGGCTTGTCGCTCTTGTCTTGCGGATGAACCGTCAGCGAGTGAAACAGAAAGGTGGTGCCCAGCAATCCCAGCAAGGCGGCCAGGACGTGGGGTTGCAAGCGACTCGTAGCCATCGGCATTTCTCCTTGGATCATTGCCGGCGTGCGAACGCCAGCGGGGTTTGGACAAGCCAGCAAGCCTTCGCAATCCATATGCCAGCCGGCGCGCCCGCACGGCGCTGCGCCGCAGCGGGGGCCTGCGGAAGAAAAAACTGCCTCGCCTCGGAAAAAGCTGCGCACCGGCGCAACGCTGGCCGGTCGGTCGACACCGTCGTTGCCCCGCGTTGATTGGCGATATATCATCGCGGACTTCGAATGCGGGTTTATCCGGCGCCGACGGAGATCAGGATCATGCTTGCGCGCAAGGCGCCGATCCGGCAGCGTGGTAGCCTGCGTTCCCATTCCAGTCTCCAACCTGCAGGATTCCATGAAACTAGGCAGCATTCCTCCCGCCGAACTCTTGCCCGAGACCTGCTACAAGGTCCGCCACTCGACCGTGCATGGCAATGGCGTCTTCGCCGCACGCAAGATTCCGGCGGGCGCACGCATCATCGAATACCAGGGCAAGCGCATCAGCGAGAAGCAGGCCAACAAGCGCTTCGGCATGGATCCGGATAATCCCTTCCACACTTTTTTCTTCAGTCTCGAGAGCGGCAAGCTGATCGACGGCGGCGACGAGGGCAACGATGCGCGCTGGATCAACCATGCGTGCGAGCCGAATTGCGAGGCACAGGAAGAGAAGGGGCGCGTGTACATCCATGCGCTGCGCGACATCGCACGCGGCGAGGAGCTGAATTACGACTACGGGCTGGTCATCGGCGAGAAGCTGACGAAGCAGCTGAAAAAGGATTACGAATGCCGCTGCGGCAGCCCATCCTGCCGCGGGACGATGCTGGCCGTGAAAAAGAAGAAGGCCGCAAAGCGGGCCGGCGAAGCGAAAGAACAGGGCGCTGCCGCCAGCGAGGACAAGTCCGGGAAAAAAAAGAAGAAGGCTCGGTAACACAGCCGCAGCCATCGGCATGAACGCGACGGGGCGCCACAGAGCGCCCCGTCGTGCTGGTGGCTATCGACTATCGACTGTCAGCGGCCCTCGGCGGCCCTACCAGCGGCCGAAGTCCTCGCGCGCCAGGTCGAGGAACTCGGTGCGCATCCCGAGGTTTTGCTGCAACTCGCCGAGCATGGTCGAGGTGACGGTCTCTTCGCCGGCGGTCTTGATGCCGCGGCTTTCCATGCACAGGTGCCGGCAGCGAATGACGACGCCAACCGCGCGCGGTTCGAGAATCTCCATCAGTGCATTGGCGACCTGCATGGTCAGGCGCTCCTGCACCTGCAGTCGCTTGGAGAAGCACTCGACCAGCCGCGTCAACTTGGACAGGCCGACAATCTTGCCCTTAGGCAGATAGCCGACGGTCGCCTTGCCGAAGAACGGTGCCAGGTGATGCTCGCAGTGGCTGTAGACGGGAATATTGCGCACGACGATCAGTTCATTGTAGTCCTCGGCGCCATCCTCGAAAGCCTTCATCACATCGGAAGGATTCTGGCCGTAGCCGGAGGTCCAGTGCTTCCACGCCTTGACCACGCGCGCGGGCGTTTCGGCCAGGCCGGGGCGGTCGGGGTCTTCGCCTATGCTGCGCAGGAAACGTCGCCAGTCATGTTCGTTGAATTGTTCGGACATGGAATATTTTCTAGTGGGGGGTGAGAAAAGACGCAAGCGCCGCGGCGGCCTGTGCGGCCCGGCAATCAGTGCCCGTATTCAACGCGGGTGCCATCGTACCCGAATTTCGATATTCGTTTTGGCGAGGCCGTCGCAGCGGAAAGAATTGCGTTTGGCGGGCAGAGGCGCGGGCGTCTTCGGTTATGCTTTGCGGGTTGATCGTGTGGCAACCGCCGCGCCGCATTGCATGGCTGCCAGCGACAGATTTCAGAACCAGACCGGAGCTTTACCATGCGCTTGCATCATCTGCTTGTCACCGTTGCCGCCACCCTGATGCCCCTGCTGGCCAGCGCAGCGCCGTTTGCTTATGTGCCCAACGAGAAATCGGGCACGCTGTCGGTGATCGATACCGAGACCGACGAAGTCGTCGCCGAAATCCAGGCCGGCGACAAGCCGCGCGGCCTGGCCGTGTCGAAAGACGGCAAGACCCTCTATGTCAGCGACCAGCCGCACAACGCGCTGGTTGTGATCGATGTGGAAACGCGGCAGCGCAGCGGGACGATAGAACTCGGCGAGTCGCCCGAGGGCGTCTCCAGTTCGCCCGACGGCAAATGGATAGCGGCTGCCTCCGAGATCAGCAATTCGGTGAATTTCATCGACGCGGCCAGCGGCAAGAAAATGTTTGCAGTGAAAACCCGCGGCAAGAACCCCGAGCATGCCGTCTTCAGCCCGGATGGCAAGCTGATGTTCGTGTCGGCCGAGGAGGCGGACAGCGTCGATGTCATCGATGTCAAGCGGCGCAAGCAGGTTGCATCAATCAAGGTCGGCGAGCGACCACGCGGGATCGCATTCACGCCAGACGGCAAGCTGGCCTATGTGGCCTGCGAAATTGCAAACACCGTGTATGTGATCGATGTCGCCAAGCGCTCGGTCATCAAGCCAATCAAGGCAGGCACCTTCTCGAACGGCGTCACGGTGACGCCCGACGGACGACGCGTGTTTGTATCCAACGGCAAGGACGGCACGGTGTCTGCGCTCGATACATCGACTCAGGAGATCATCGCCACCATCCCGGTCGGCAAGCGCCCGTGGAACATGGCGATCACGCCCGACGGCAAGAAGCTGTACGTAGCCAATGGCCGCTCGCACTCGGTCTCGGTGATCGATGCGGTCGAACTGACGCCGCTGGGCGAGGTGAAGGTCGGCGAGCTGCCGTGGGGCGTGCTGATCAAGTAATCGGCTGCCTGATTTCACCGCGCAGCGACGGCTGCGACCGCGAGGTCGCGGCCGTTTTTACAGGCATGCACAAGCAGTGACTGCGTTGCTTGTGCCGGCACAAGCCACTTGAAAAATTTTCACTTGTTTCACGTTATTACGAAGACCTATATTCCCTCACCCCACTTGCAATAGTGCAGGACTGTCATTAAAGAGATTGTAAAAACGCTAATGAAAGTTTTGCTCGGGTGTCCTGCTGTTTCGTCAATAAAAACCAATCGGAGATTACATTGGCCAAATCCAACCTGTTCGTGAAGAGCGCCCTGGCGTCGGCTCTGCTGATCGCTTTCTCGGCGCCTAGCTTCGCCAAAGACGAGAACCTCGAAAGAATCTCGCAGTTCAAGACCACCAACACCGCAATCGACATCCCGACCGTGCCGCAAACCGGCAAGAACGTCGAACAGCTGAAGGCGAACCTGAAGAAGATCAAGCTGCCGGAAGGCTTCAAGATCGAACTGTACGCCGTGGTGCCGGATGCACGTTACATGGCAGTTGCACCGTCGACCAACATGCTGTTCGTCGGTACCCGCAAGAGCACCGTCTGGGCCGTCACCGATCGTAACGGCGACAACACCGCTGACGAAGTCAAGCCTTTCGCTCCGTCGATCAAGTTCAAGAACCCGAACGGCGTCTGCTGGACCAAGGACGGCTTCCTGATCGTCGTCGAGTCGAACCGCGTGCTGAACTTCCCGGCAGCCGAGTACTTCTACGAAGGTCCGGACGTCGCCGTGATCACCGCTGTCCAGCAGGGCGGCCTGATCCCGGTCGAAGAAGAGTCCTTCAACCACTCCGGCCGTACCTGCAAAGTGGCTGACGACGGCAAGCTGTACGTCACCCTGGGCCAGCCTTACAACGTGCAGCCGAAGGACAAAATCGACCTGTACAACAAGACCGGCATCGGTGGCGTTGTCCGCCTGAACCCGTTCGACGGCTCGGGCAAGGAAGTCTATGCGATGGGTATGCGTAACCCGGCCGGCATGGACATCAACCCGAAAGACAAGACCATCTGGACCACCGACAACCAGGTTGATGGTCTGGGCGACGACGTCCCGCCGGGCGAGCTGAACCGCATCACCAAGGCAGGCCAGCACTTCGGCTTCCCGTTCTACAACGGCAAGTACAAGGTTGCAGGTTCGCCGGCAGCGCCGGAACTGAAGGACGTGAAAGAGCCGGCCGGCATGGTCTTCCCGCAAATCGAGTTCCCGGCCCACCAGGCTCAGCTGGGCATGTCGTTCTACACCGGCAAGGCCTTCCCGAAGAAGTACCAGGGCGGCATCTTCGTTGCGGCTCACGGTTCGTGGAACCGCACGGTGCCGAGCGGCTACCTGCTGAACTACATCCCGCTGAACGCCGACGGCACCGCCGGCAAGTCTGAAGTGTTCGCCGAGGGCTTCCTCGACGCAGAAACCAAGCGCGCCTTCGGCCGCCCGGTCGATGTGGCGAACCTGCCGGACGGCTCGATCCTGGTCTCCGACGATTTCGCTGGCGCGCTCTATCGCATCAGCTACGTCGGCAACTGATCGGCCCCAAGGTGAGCGCCGGGCCACAAGCCCGGCGGCCATTGCCTGAATCGCCTGCCGCGAGCAATCGCGTCAGGCGATTTCTTTTGACGCTATAGTTCATTTCCCGGATTTATTTTTTTGTTGAGCTAACGATGAAACCCGTATCCCTGTTCGCTGCCGGCCTGCTGTGCGTTGGCATCGCTTCCCCTGCCCTGTCCTCCGACAAGGTGTCGGCCGGCGCGAAAGTCGCGCAAAGCTGCGTGATGTGCCACGGCGAGGGCGGCCTGTCCTCGATGCCGGGCACGCCGTCACTGGCCGGTCAGTCCGAAATTTATCTGGCCAACCAGCTGCGCCAGTTCCGCGACGGCAAGCGCCACAACGAAGTGATGAACGTGATTGCCAAGCCGATGTCGGACGCGGACATCGACAATGTGTCCGCTTATTTCGCGCAGTTCGAAGTCGAACTCAAGAAGCGCTGATGCGCAAACGCGCATGAAGAAAGCCTGCGCCAGCGCAGGCTTTTTCTTTTGCAGATTCAGCGGCTTACACGCCGCCCAGCAGTTTTGCGACCGCGTTGTGGCCAGCCTCTGCGGCCATGTCGGCTGCGGTCTTGCCGCGATTGTCCTTCAGCGCACGGTCGGCGCCTGTCTCGAGCAGCGCCCGTACCGCTGCCGCGTGTCCTTGTCCGGCGGCCCACATCAGCGCCGTCAGGTCGTTCAGGTAGCGCGCATTTACGTCAACACCCGCCCTCAGCAAACGCTGTACCACGCCGGCATGGCCGGCAGCGGCGGCGTAGACCATCGCGGTTTTCTTTTGCTGGTCGGCCGCATGAACATCCACGCCTTTGTCCAGCAGCCTGTCGACCATCGGCAGATCGCCGTTGAAAGCGGCCGCCATCAGCGGCGTCGCCTGGGCCGTCGATGCGATGGCCGGGTCGGCTCCCTTGTCGAGCAGGTAGTTCGCGATATCGGCCTTGCCGTTCTTGATGGCCATCATCATCAGGGTTTCGCCAATGCGGTTGCGCGAGTTGATGTTGGCACCCTGTTGTTCGACGAGCTCCTTGACCTTTGCCGTGTCGCCGGCCCGGACCGCCGCCAATACTTGGGCATACGGGTTGTCGATGGACTGGGCCGAAGCCGTCGCAAAAGCGAGGGTGACTGCGGTTGCAGCGAGCAGGGTTCGTAGCAGATTCATGAAAAAAACTGTCCTCGGGTGATGAGAGATATTGCCATTACTGTGAGCAGGGATTACGATTTGCGGCCGCAATAATACGGTCTTTTTTATTGCGGTCAACAAGAAAGTCCGGCGCAATGCATGCCCCGAAGTCTGCGCACGAAATGCCCCGCATTGAGTCCAACGACCGAAGCGAGCCTGCAGAGTTCGCTGGATATAAGGACTGAAACCCACCTAGAGAGGAAGTACCATGGCTTTGAACAAGATGTTCAAGACGCTTGCTGCTACCAGCTTGGTCCTTGCGGGCTCGGCTTATGCGCAAGAACCGGTCGCCGGCGCAGGCATCAAGGCAAATCCGATGCCGAAGTTCACCAACGTCACCCAGTCGATGTTGAACAACGCGGCCAAGGACGGCAAAAACTGGCTGCATTCGAACGGCAGCTACGAGCAGACCCGCTTCGCTCCGGCGTCGCAGATCAACACCAGCAACGTGGCCAAGCTGCGCCCGGCTTTCGTTTTCCAGACCGGCATCGTCGAGTCGATGGAAACCGCGCCGATCGTGGTCGATGGCGTGATGTTCGTCACGACCTCGTACAACCACGTGTACGCGATCAACGCCGTCACTGGCGAGCAGTACTGGCACTTCAAGCACAAGATCGGCCCGGTGTCGACCTACTGCTGCGGCCCGAACAACAAGGGCGTGGCCGTCTCCGAGGGCAAGCTCTTCATGGGCACGCTGGACGCCAAGCTGGTCGCGCTGGACGCGAAGACCGGCAAGCTGCTGTGGGAAACCGAAATCGCTGATCCGGAACTTGGCTACAGCGAGACGATGGCTCCGTCCGTCGTCGACGGCAAGGTCCTGATCGGCACCAACGGCGGCGAGTACGGCGTGCGCGGCTTCGTGAAGGCATTCGACGCGAACACCGGCAAACTGGCCTGGACCTTCCACACCATCCCGGAAAAAGGCCATGAAGGCGTCTGGGCCACGGCCGATGCCACCGGCCGCGACATGAAGCGCGACATCGCTGCTGAAAAGGCCCAGTTGGCCAAGCAAGGCGGCGACTTCTACAAGACCCTCGGCGGCGGCGTCTGGATGACCCCGGCAGTCGACCTGAAGAGCCGTTCGGTCATCTTCGTCGTCGGCAACCCATCTCCCGACCTGTACGGCGCGGAGCGTCCAGGCGACAACCTGTACACCGACTCGATCGTCTCCGTCGATCTCGACACCGGCAAGTACAAGTGGCACTACCAGTACATCGCACACGACGTGTGGGATCTGGACGCCGTGTCCCCGCCGATCCTGATGGACGTGAAGGACAAGGACGGCAAGATGATTCCGGGCGTCATCCATGGCGGCAAGACCGGTCACATCTATGTTCACGACCGTCGTGACGGTCGCCTGATCCGCTTCTCCGAAGCGATGGTGTCGCAGGAAGGCCTGTGGACCCTGCCGACCGCACAAGGCGCACGCATGTCGCTGGGCGCGAACGGTGGCGTCGAATGGTCGCCGATGGCCATCAACCCGAACCTGCGTCTCGCATACGCAGTGAACCTCGAGCAGCCGATGACCTACCACGTCGAAGCAGCAGCCTATCCGGGCGGCAAGCTGTGGCTGGGCGGCGCATTCAAGAACATTCCGGGTGAAGAGCAGTTCGGCAACGTGACGGCAGTGAACGTCGACACCGGCAAGGTCGTCTGGAAGGCACGTACCGACCAGCCGATGATCGGTGGCGCGCTGGCAACCGCCGGCAACCTCGTCTTCGCAGGCGAGGGCAATGGCTGGTTCAAGGCGTATGACGCCAAAACCGGCAAGGTGCTCTGGCAGTACCAGTGTGGCGCCGGCGTAAATGCACCGGCCACGTCGTACACCGTCAACGGCAAGCAGTACATCGCCGTGGCGGCCGGCGGCAACACGCAGCTTGACTTCAAGCGCGGCAACAGCGTGTTCGTGTTCGCTCTGTAATTCTGCTGCAGTACAAGGGAGGCTGCCTACCGGCAGCCTCTTTTTTTCTCCATTGCGAATGAAGGTTTTGTCATGAAATTTCGAGCAGTAATGATCACCGTGCTGGCCCTGGCCGCCGTTTGCGCGAATGCGCAGGCGCAGGACATCGAAGCTGGCAAGAAGAAGGCCGAAGCCTGCGCAGCCTGCCACGGCGCGACGGGCAACTCCACCGTGAGCGCCTTCCCGACGCTGGCGGGACAGAACGCACGCTACATCTACCTGCAGCTGAAGGATTACAAGGAAGGTCGGCGCAAGAACCCGATGATGTCGGCCGTTGCCCAAGGCCTCGAGAAGAAGGACATGCAGGATCTCGCCGCCTACTTTGCGGCGCAGAAGCAGAGCCGTACCGGCTTCAAGGCCGAGCAGGCGCGCATCGAGGCTGGCGCGAAAAAAGCGGAAGAGTCGCTGTGCGCGATGTGCCACCTCGGCGGCATGAAGGGCCAGAACGAAGTGCCGCGCCTGGCGGGCCAGCATCCGGAGTACATCATCGCGCAGCTGAAGGCCTTCAAGGCGCGCGAGCGCACGAACGATGCAGGCAACATGACCAGTCTCGCGCAGACCTTGTCCGAAGACGACATGGTCAACCTCGCGCACTGGATCTCGGACCTGCACTGACCGTCAGCGCAAATCGCTCCGCGAGCGGTTTCAAGCCGGCCCCGGGCCGGCTTTTTTCATGGCTGCCGGGTGCGGCTAGTCGTCAGAAAACGTCCGCATGCATGGCATTGAGGATGGCCTCGATGGCCGGATGCTTGATCTTGCGCTCGTTGGAAATCGCGTAAATCTGCTCGCGCACCTGCGCCATCGCGCCGACCTCGACCGCACCGAACTGCTCGGTCACGTCCTTGGCTAGCACCGACGGCGCCGGGAACAGCCCGCGGCCCGCGCGCCCGAAGGTATGCAGCAATGCGTTGTCGTCGAATTCGCCGATCAGGTCCGGATGCACGTCATGGGTCTCGAGCCAGTTGTCGATGCGGCCGCGAATCGCATTGTTACGAGTGGGTAGCAGTAGCGGCGCGCCGTTGAGGCTCTTCGGGAAGTTCTCGCGGTAGCGGGCCGCCAGCGCCTCGGTCGCAAACAGACTGATGCGCGTCTCCCCGAGCAAGTGGCTGAAGACGCGCAGCGACGACCCGGGCGGCACCGGCCGGTCGGTCAGCATCACGTCGAGCTTGTGTACCGACAGCTTGCCCAGCAGCGATTCGAACTGCTCCTCGTAGCAGATCAGCCGCACGCGCTGCGGCAGCGCCAGCGCGGCATCGAGTAGGCGGGAGGCGATGAGCTTGGGCAGCGAATCGGAAATGCCGACGGTCAGGCGCATCACCCGCTCGACATCCGCATCCGACAGCGCCTCTTGCAATTGCTCTCCCAGCAAGAAGATCTGGTCGGCATAGCGCAAGGCGATCTGGCCGGCCTCGGTCAGCACGAGGCGCCTTCCCTGCGGCTTGAACAGCGCCTTGCCAACCGATTGCTCCAACTGCGACAACTGGGCACTGACGGTCTGGATGGCCAAGCCCAGACGCTCGGCCGCGCGCGTGATGCTGCCCTCCTTGGCCACTACCCAGAAGTAATGCAAGTGCCGGAAGTTGAGGCTCATGTTTGATGCCTTTCTGGTTTATCGAACTTATTTTCTGATTATGTATCGTTTTTTCAGAACAGGCAGAAACCTGAGCGCAACCGGCAGCGTTAGAATCCTGTCCATCTTCATGACTGTTACCGGGAGCATTACATGCTGGAACTTCTGGCCGATCCGCAAGTGTGGGTCGCATTTGCCACCCTGACCGCGCTGGAACTGGTGCTGGGCATCGACAACGTCATCTTCATCTCGATCCTGGTCGACAAGCTGCCGCCGCACCAGCGTGAAGTGGCGCGCAAGATCGGCCTGTTTGCCGCCATGTTCATGCGCATCGGACTGCTGCTGATGCTGGCCTGGATCGTCGGCCTCAAAGAGCCGCTGTTCAGCGTGTTGGGCAAGGGATTCTCCGGGCGCGACCTGGTGCTGTTCTTTGGCGGCCTGTTCCTGCTCTGGAAAAGCGTCGGCGAGATTCACCAGACCATCGAGGGCGCGCATGAACAGAAAAAGAACATCGTGCACGCCACTTTCACCTCCGTGATCATCCAGATCATGCTGATCGACATCGTGTTCTCGCTCGACTCGATCATCACCGCCGTCGGCATGGTCGATCAGGTCGAGGTGATGATCGCTGCCGTGGTCACGTCCGTCGCTCTGATGATGCTGTTTGCCGGCGCGATCGGCCGCTTCGTGTCGGCGCACCCGACGATCAAGATGCTGGCGCTGGCTTTCCTGGTGGCCATCGGCGTGGTGCTGATCGCCGAGAGTTTCGGCACCCATGTACCCAAGGGCTACATTTACACCGCGATGGCCTTCTCGGTAGCGGTCGAGATGCTTAACCTGCGCTTGCGGGCGCGGTCGTCGCGGCCGGCCGACCTGATCGCGTCGATCGCGGAAGAAGACGAGTCCGAGCAGCGCGCCGGCAAGCGCTGAACGTAGGTCGGGCGGCTGCCGGCTGGCTGGCGCGGCAGGCAACCTTGCAGGCAGGGCTCAGTCCAAGCGACGAACCACCTCCACGGAAGGAGCCCATGCGATGCGACTCGACCTGTACCGCCGCCCGGAAGCCGAAGGCAAGTATTCGTACCTCGCCGTTCTGGAAGGCAAGCCGATTCCCGAGGAGGCAACCAATACCGACTGGGAAATCGCAGAGCGCGGCCTCGACGTCTCTGACGAGGACGATGCGATGCCCGACTACGCGATCGACCGTCCGTTCCAGCAGATCGGCAGCAAGGGTTATGCGATTACCAGCCTGAAGAATCTCTCGGGTGGCTGATCACACCATGCCGGCAGCCGACAGTTCGTGCTTGACGTAGGCATAGAAGACGGGCGCGGCGACCACACCCGGTATGCCGAAGATCGCCTCCATCACCAGCATCGCTGACAGCAACTCCCACGCGCGCGCATCGATCTGGGTGCCGATGATCTTCGCGTTCAGGAAGTATTCGAGCTTGTGGATCGTGACCAGAAACAGCAGCGCGACCAGTGCGACCGACAGCGAGTGGGACAGGCTGACGACGACGATCACGGTATTGGAGATCAGGTTGCCCAGCACCGGCAACAGGCCCGCAACAAACGTGATGACGATCATCGTCTTCACGAAGGGCAGGTGGGCGCCCGCCAGTGGCAGTGCGACGGCCAGGAAAATACCCGTGAAAACGGCATTGATGGCGGCAATCCTGACCTGGGCGAAGACGATCTGCCGGAAGGACTCGTGCAGCCGGACCACGCGCTGGTGCATGGCCGCCGCCAGCGGCCGGTAATGATGGACGCGCGTCGTGTCGTACAAGGCCGCCATGGCGCCGATGACCATTCCGATCAGCAGATGGACGAGCACGCGCCCGGCTTGCTGGCTGAATTGCGTCGCCTGTGCTGCGTGGTCGCGCATCCAGTCGGTCAGCCATTGCTGCAGCGCCTCGGCGCTTTGCGGCAGGTAGGCCGCGAGCCACGCCGGAATCTGGTGGCGCGACTGGTCGATCAGGTCGGCCATTTTCTTCATCAGCACCGGCAGGCTGCCTTCATCCGACAGGAAAAAGGATAACGCGCCCCAGATCGCCAGCGTGAGCGTGACGACGATCAGGCTGCCGAGGCTGGCGACGGCGACGAGTCGCGCGCGATGGCTGCCCTGCCGCCCAAGGCGAGGCGCAAGCAGGTGAACCAGCGCGTAGACTAGCAAGCCCGCGTAGAGCGCCGCCAGCAGCCCGGCATGCAGCACGAGCAGCAGGGCAACGCCGGCCAGCAGGTACGACGCGATGATCGGAAAGTGTTGCGAACGCTCTGACATGGGAATGCTTGCGCCGGTCGGGTCGAAAAAAAGCCGCTCGCGGGATCCGCGAGCGGCTTGTGCCTGCAGAGGATTATTGCAGACTTGGCGGGCCTGCGACAGCGTCGGCGATTCAGGCCTGCTGCAAACCTGCCAGCAGCCAGCCCTGGTTGCCCGCGACCGGCTTGGTCAGCACCCAGATTTCATTGAAGGCCTCAGCCGGCGCGTTGTCCGACTCGCGAATCATGCCGTGGAAACGGACGCTGGCGACATGCTCGATGCTGTTCGTTTCGACACCCAGCAGATCCGCTTCGATCGACACCACATCGGTATGGTTGGTCGATGCCCCGCGCTCGCCCAGCTGCATCTTCAGTTCGGCATACATCTTAGGCGTGGTGAACTCGCGGATGTCGTTCACGTCGGCACGATCCCACGCGGCCTGCATGCGAATGAAATTGCTCTTTGCATGGCGCAGGAAACCGTTCACGTCGAAGCCTTCAGGCGCCGCCTGCATGGCCGGCTGCCACGTGGTCGGTTGCGCTGCCGGGGCTGCCGAAGCTGCCGAGGCGCCGCCAAGATTGGCACCGATGTCCGGCGTGCGGCCGCTGTCCGGCGTCATGCTGCGCTCCATCGGTCCGGCGTAGGCCGGTCGCGGCTGTGCATTGCCCGTGCGACGCGCCAGCATGCGGAAAAGGAACATGCCTGCCGCGACGACCAGCAACACCATCAGCAGCGTACCGATCATGCCGGCCAGTTCGCCGCCTATGCCCAGATGCGACAGCAGGGCACCAAGACCGAGGCCCAGCAGCGCGCCGCCCAAAATGCCTTTCCACGGGCTCGATGCGGCCGGTGCCGCCGGCTGAGCCTGACGCTGTGCCGGCGCGGCCTGAGCGGGACCCTGCGGCGTGGCCTGCCGGCTGAATGTCGGCGACGATTTGCCGAACGACCCGCCACCACCCATACGCTTGGCCTCGGCATTGGACACGACCATCGCGACCCCGAGGACTGCCACCATCAGTGCCATCCATAGCTTTTTCATTTTTCCTCCAGATTGCTTGATCGACGGAAGAATGTCCGTCCACTCATTGATGCACCCGCGATTGTAGGCAATTCGGCCCTGTGACAAAACCGCAGACAAAAAGAAAATTACTTCGCAAAACTAGGAACTAAAGCTGCAGTTGCTCCACGCGCTTTCGAACCATTCCCGAATTGTCCACTCTTTTTACCGTTAACGCCGACGCAGAGGCCATCGGTGAATATCTGGTATTTATCAAAAATCTATTGCTCATAGTTAACTGATAGCCATATCCTATGACCTCAATACAAACTATCAAATTTACTGACTGATAGTCCCCGTCTATCATTCCGTCATCTGCCCACCCACCCAAGGAGAAAAAGCATGGCCATCGTCAACACCACCATCAAGCCTTTCAAGACGCAGGCTTTCCACAACGGCAAGTTCGTCGAAGTCAGCGATGCCGACCTGAAGGGCAAATGGTCGATCGTGTTCTTCTATCCGGCCGACTTCACCTTCGTCTGCCCGACCGAACTCGGCGACCTCGCCGACAACTACGATACCTTCAAGTCGCTGGGCATCGAGATCTATGCCGTGTCGACCGATACGCACTTCTCGCACAAGGCATGGCATGACACGTCGGAGACCATTGGCAAGATCAAGTTCCCAATGCTGGGCGACCCGACCGGCGCGATTACCCGCAACTTCGACGTGATGATCGAAGAAGCCGGGCTCGCTTTGCGCGGCACTTTCGTCGTGAATCCGGAAGGCCAGATCAAGCTGTGCGAAATCCACGACGACGGCATCGGCCGCGACGCAAAAGAGCTGCTGCGCAAAGTGCAGGCTGCCCAGTACGTGGCCGCGCATCCGGGCCAAGTGTGCCCGGCCAAGTGGACTCCGGGCGCCGAGACCCTCGCGCCGTCGCTGGATCTGGTCGGCAAAATCTGAGTTTTTCTCCTCCCGCAGTACCGGGCGCCGCGCAGGCGGTGCCCGCCCCGAGCCGGCCGGCGCCATGCCGGCCTGTTCATCGCAAAACCAAGCTCAAGAGGCCATCATGCTGGACGCTGCCATCAAGAACCAATTGCAAGCCTATCTCGCCAAGGTCAGCCACGACGTCGAGATCACCGCATCGCTGGACAACGGCGAGAAGTCGCAGGAAATGCGCGCGATGCTGCAGGAGATCGCAGGGCTGTCGCCGCGCCTGTCCTACCGCGAATCGAACGACGATAACGAGCGCAAGCCGTCGTTCGCGCTGAACCGCGCAGGCAGCCAGATGGGCGTGCGCTTCGCCGGCATCCCGATGGGCCATGAATTCACGTCGCTGGTGCTGGCGCTGCTGCAAGTGGGCGGCCACCCGCCGAAGGCCGGCGACGAAGTGCTTGAACAGATCCGCAGCCTCGACGGCCAGTACGTGTTCGAGACCTATATCTCGCTGTCGTGCCAGAACTGCCCGGAAGTCGTGCAGGCGCTGAACCTGATGTCGGTGATCAATCCGAACATTCGCCACACGATGATCGATGGCGCGCTGTTCCAGGATGAAGTG
>JAMNXS010000055.1 GCA_023653025.1 Burkholderiaceae bacterium | reverse complement strand
TGTGCGACTCTTCAGCGACAGGGACGCTCCAAGACCAGAGGGATCAAGAAGTCAACGGGCATTGAAGCAAAACTCGGTGATTGCGGCAAAGCTAATTTTTTATCTGTAGAAATTTTGCCAAGATTCTGTGGTTCTCCTACAACACATTTCGCTGTTTAATAACGTTTAGCTAACTTTTTGATGCATATCGACAATTTCATTGGCGCCTTCGACCGCAGCTTGCGTGTGATCACCGGCGTGACGGTCGGCCAGCGGCCAAACCCGGCCGAAAAACTTCAGGAAGCTTCGTTAAGCGAACAAGAGCGCCGGCACAGCGCCGGCTTGATGCGCGTAAACCATGTCGGCGAGGTATGCGCGCAGGCTTTATATGAGGCGCAGGCGACTTTCGCGAAAACTGATGCCACGAGGAAACAATTTCGCGAGGCAGGGCAGGAGGAGATCGACCATCTGGCCTGGACGGCCGAGCGGCTGCAGCAACTCGGTTCGCGCACGAGCCTGCTGAACCCGCTCTGGTATGCCGGGGCGTATGCGCTCGGCGCGGTCGCGGCCCGGCTCGGCGATGCGCACAGCCTCGGTTTTGTCGTCGAAACCGAGCGGCAGGTGGAGGCGCACCTCGACAGCCATCTCGACAGCCTGCCGCCGCAAGACCAGCGTTCGCGTGCGATCGTTACCCAAATGCGCGATGACGAAATCGCTCACGCACAGGCCGCCAAGGCGCTGGGGGGCGCGGATCTGCCGGCGCCGGTCAGGGGGGCGATGCGAGCGATGGCGAAGGTGATGACGGGGACGGCGTACTACGTTTGACAGCGGTTTTTGTTGATCCGGTGCGGCGGGTTTCGCTTCGCTCTACCCGCCCTACGTATCGGTGCATGTCGCAAAAGCCGTAGGGCGGATAGAGGCAAAGCCGAAATCCGCCGCCTCCGCCGCCGAACCGTCACACCGCCGGCGGCAGCTCCGTCAGGTCGTCGATGATCTCGAACGAGTGCGTGAGCTCGGCAGTTTTTTCCAGCATGATCGACGCTGAGCAGTATTTCTCGTGCGACAACTTGATCGCGCGCTCGACCACGTTCGGCTTCAGGTTGCGGCCGCGCACGGTAAAGTGGAAGTGAACCTTGGTGAACACCTTCGGGTCCGTGCCCGCGCGCTCGGACTTGAGCGTAACGTCGCAACCGCGCACGTCTTGCCCGCTCTTGCGCAAGATGACGACGACATCGTAGGCCGTGCAGCCGCCGGTACCGGCCAGCACCACCTCCATCGGCCGCGGCGCGAGGTTGCGGCCGCCGCCCTCCGGCGCGCCGTCCATGGTCACGAGGTGGCCGGAGCCGGTTTCGGCCACGAAAGTCATGCCGGACAGCCCGGTCCAGCGTACGGTGCATTCCATAAGCGCCTCTCTGCAAAAAAGGCCGTTATTTTAACGGCAAGGTGGCCAATGCGCGCCGAATTTGACGCCAAGTCCTTGAAAACACTATAATCGCGGGTTCCCCGGTTAGCCCGAGCGGGGAAACACATAACAAGGGCGTGTCCGCGCAGGCAGTCGGCGCGGAACCACCGGCACGGGCCTTACCCAACTTAGGATGCATCATGAAAACCTTTTCCGCCAAAGGACACGAAGTCCAGCGCGACTGGTTTGTGATCGACGCCACGGACAAAGTCCTCGGTCGTGTCGCCAGCGAAGTGGCACACCGTCTGCGCGGCAAGCACAAGCCTGAATTTACCCCTCACGTCGATACCGGCGATTTCATCATCGTGGTCAACGCAGCCAAACTGCGCGTGACCGGCGCCAAGTCGCTCGACAAGAAGTACTTCCGCCACTCGGGCTACCCGGGCGGCATCTACGAAACCAATTTCCGCGACATGCAGGCGAAGCACCCGGGCCGCGCGCTCGAGAAGGCCGTCAAGGGCATGCTGCCGAAGGGCCCGCTGGGTTATGCGATGGCGAAGAAACTGAAGGTGTATGCAGACGGTTCGCATCCGCACAGCGCGCAGCAACCGAAGCCTCTTGAACTGTAAGGAACAGACATGATCGGTAACTACAACTATGGAACCGGCCGTCGGAAGAGCGCAGTGGCCCGCGTGTTCATCAAGGCAGGCAGCGGCAAGATCGTCGTCAACGGCAAGGAAGCCGCCGAGTACTTCTCGCGCGAAACCGGCCTGATGGTCATCCGTCAGCCGCTCGAGCTCACCAACAATGTCGAGCGCTTCGACATCATGGTCAACGTGCATGGCGGCGGCGAGTCCGGCCAGGCCGGCGCGGTGCGCCACGGCATCACTCGCGCACTGATCGATTACGATGCAACGCTGAAGCCCGAGCTGTCGAAAGCCGGTTTCGTCACCCGTGACGCACGCGAGGTCGAGCGCAAGAAAGTCGGTCTGCGCAAGGCACGTCGCGCGAAGCAGTTCTCGAAGCGTTAATCGCCGCTCCGGAGGCAACGCGAAGCCGTCGGGTATCTGCCCGGCGGCTTTTTTCATTGTCAGCAACGCTCGCGCCATGTCATCCATGTGTCGCGCGCGTGCCGTAAAATTTTTCCTCATTCGGGCATCAGGAGTCGGGAATGATCAAGGTAGGCATCGTCGGCGGCACCGGCTACACCGGCGTGGAATTGCTGCGCATACTCGCAGCGCATCCGGAGGTCGAATTGGCCGCCATCACCTCGCGCAAGGAAGACGGCATGCCGGTCGCCGACATGTTCCCGTCGCTGCGCGGCCATGTATCGCTTGCGTTCTCCGCACCAGAGAAAGCGCGGCTCGACCAGTGTGACGTGGTGTTCTTCGCCACGCCGCACGGTGTCGCGATGGCACAGGCGCGCGAACTGCTCGCTGCCGGCGTGAAGGTCATCGATCTGGCTGCGGATTTCCGCATCAGGGACACGGCCGAGTTCGAACGGTGGTACGGCATCCCGCACTCCTGCCCGGACATTCTCGACGAAGCCGTCTACGGCCTGCCCGAAGTCAATCGCGACGCGATCCGCACCGCGCGCGTGATCGGCCTGCCCGGCTGTTATCCAACGTCGATGCAACTGGGCTTCAAGCCGCTGCTGGCCCAGGGCAAGCAACTGGTGAACGAGTCTGCGCTGATCGCCGACTGCAAGTCCGGCGTCTCCGGCGCCGGCCGCAAGGCCGAGGTGCACACGCTGCTGGCCGAAGCGGCAGACAACTTCAAGGCCTATGGTGTAAAGGGCCACCGCCACCTGCCGGAAACCGTGCAGGGTCTGCAGGCGATCGCGGGCCGCAAGGTCGGGCTGACCTTCGTGCCTCACCTGGTGCCGATGATCCGCGGCATCCACTCGACGCTGTACGCGACCCTGCTGCCCGAAGCGCGTGATATCGACATCCAGGCGCTGTATGAGCAGCACTATGCGAACGATCCCTTCGTCGATGTGCTGCCGGCCGGCAGCCATCCGGAAACCCGCTCGGTGCGCGCCTCCAATATGCTGCGCATCGCGGTACACCGACCGGGCGGCGGCGATTTGCTGGTGATCCTGGTGGTCGAGGACAACCTCGTCAAGGGTGCCGCCGGGCAGGGCGTGCAGTGCATGAACCTGATGTTCGGGCTCGACGAAACGACCGGCCTGCGCCACGTACCAATCCTGCCGTAGCATTTCTGTCGCGCGGTTGGCGCGGCGCAAGCCGGCCGCAAAGCGCGCGCCGTGCCCGCTCGGCCGCAGGCAGAATCTCCGCTCCGGCGAGAGCGCCGACACGGAGCGGAGGAGCGATGGCAGACGCGAGAGAATGGGGTGGCGTGGACAGCCTGATCGGACCGGGCTGCCGGGTCGAGGGCGCTGTGGTATTTCGCGGCGGACTGCGCGTCGACGGCCATATTGCCGGCGACGTGCTGGCCGAGCCCGCGACCGGTGGCTGCCTGATGCTGTCGGTGCCGGGACGGATCGAAGGCGACGTGCGAGCGGAGCACATCATCATCGGCGGCGAGGTGATCGGCAATCTCCATGCGACGGGCAGGGTTGAATTGCTGTCCCGCGCGCGCATAATCGGGAACATTTCGTACGCCAGCCTGTCCATGCAGGCCGGCGCCCGCGTCTCCGGCGCGCTGTGTCCGCAGGAAGTCGCGACATGGCCGATCGGCGCGCCAACGGCCCTCGGGGCCAGCGGGTATAATCTTGGACCATTGGTTCAGAAAGCAGGAGCATTGACATGAACGCACCCACCGAAATGCCGGCACCGATTGTCTTCACCGACAGCGCGGCCAACAAGGTCGCCCGGCTGATCGAGGAGGAGGGCAACCCGGACCTGAAGCTGCGCGTCTTCGTGCAGGGCGGCGGATGTTCGGGATTCCAGTATGGCTTTACCTTCGACGAAATCGTCAACGAAGATGACACCACGATGGTCAAGAATGGCGTGCAGCTGCTGATCGACTCGATGAGCTACCAGTACCTGGTCGGTGCCGAGATCGATTACAAGGATGACCTCGAGGGCGCGCAGTTCGTGATCAAGAACCCGAACGCCACCACGACCTGCGGCTGCGGCTCGTCGTTCTCCGCCTGATTGCGGGATTTGCAGGATAAAAAAGCGCGGAGCGATCCGCGCTTTTTGTTTTTGCCCCGGCCCCTCATGCCGGATACAGCGCCCCGAGCACCCTCGGCCCTTTGGCTCCCGTCACCGACGGCAGATTGCCCGGCAGCCGGTCTAGGAAGCGCGCGGCCAGCCAGGCGAACGCGAGCGCCTCCACATGCAGGGGCGCGACGCCCAGCGCGCCGGTGTCGGCCACCGGCTTGTTCAGCAAGGCGCGCAGTTCTGCCATCAGGTGGCCATTCAACGCGCCGCCGCCGCAGACGTAGACCGCTTCGGCCTGCGGCGCATCGCGCCGGATCGCATCGGCCAGACTGCGCGCTGTGAAGGCGGCCAGCGTGGCCTGCACGTCGGCCGCCGCGGCGCGCTCAAACGGCTGCAGCCGATGCTCGAGCCATCGGCGGTTGAACAGGTCGCGACCCGTGCTCTTGGGCGCGGCCTGCGAAAGATAGGGCTCGCCGAGCAGTGCGTCGAGCAGGGCGGGAATCACCGATCCCGAGGCCGCCCAGTTGCCGTTGGCGTCGAAGGCCTTGCCCAGATGTGTGTTGGCCCAGCTGTCCATCAGCACGTTGCCGGGGCCAGTGTCGTAACCGAGCACCGTGCCGTCCGGGCGCAGCACGCTGATGTTGGCAATGCCGCCGATGTTGGCCACCACGCGCATTGCCGCCGGACTGCCGAACGCCGACTGGTGGAAGGCCGGCACCAGGGGCGCGCCCTGGCCGCCGGCAGCGATGTCGCGGCTGCGGAAATCAGCGACGACGGCGATACCGGTCAGTTCGGCCAGCAGCGCGGGGTTGTTGATCTGCCGCGTGAGGCCCTGATCCGGCAGGTGCCGGATGGTCTGCCCATGGGCGCCGATGGCGGCGATATCGGCCGCGGCGAGCCCGGCGGCATCCAGCAGCGCATCGACGCAGGCCGCATAGTGGCGCGCGAGCTCATTGGCCGCGAGCGCTTCGGTATGGATTTCGTTGTCGGTCGGCGCCTGCAGCGCCAGCAGCGTGCGCCGGAAGTCGTCGAGGAAAGGGACATGGGCCGCATGCAGCGACCCGTCGAACGCAGTCAGCACGCCATCGACGCCGTCGAGGCTGGTGCCGGACATCAGGCCGATGCAGGTGGCCACTCAGCGCGCTGCTACTTGCACCGCGTCGCCCGCCATCAGCGAGAAGCGATGGCCCATGTCGGTCGCCACCTGACGGAAGCGCTGCAACTCGTCGCCGGCCAGCGCGACCGCATGCGGCACCGCGATCGAGTTCGGATTGCGCGCCTCGTTGTTGACGCGGAATTCGTAGTGAAGGTGCGGGCCGGTCGACCAGCCGGTGGAGCCGACGTAGCCGATGATGTCGCCCTGCGCCACATGCGCCCCGCGGCGGGCGGCGATGCGGCTCATGTGCGCGTAGGCCGTCGAGTACACCGCGCCGTGGCGCACCACGACCAGATTGCCGTAGCCCCCTGCGCTGCCCGCGAATTCGATCACGCCGTCGCCGGTGGCGCGTATCGGGGTGCCGGTCGGCGCGGCGAAATCGATGCCCTTGTGCTGCTTCCACTGCCCCGAGACCGGGTGTACGCGCATCGCGAAGCCCGAGGTCACGCGCGAGAACGGCAGCGGCGACTTCAGAAAGGCTTTTTTCAGTGCCTTGCCGCGCAGGTCGTAATAGCCGCCGTCTTTCGCGGCGGCGTTCTGCGGGCCGAACCAGATCGCCTGGAAGGTCTTGCCCGCGTTGCGGAACTCGGCGGCCAGCACGCGGCCGGTGCGCACCAGCTCGCCGTCCTGCCAGACCGTTTCATAGACTACCTGGAAGCGGTCGCCCTTGCGCAGGTCGGAACCGAAATCGATGTCCGAAGAAAAAATCTCCACCAGCTGCATCGCGACCGCGTCAGGCACCTGTGCGGCATCAGTCGCCGCGAACAGCGACGAGCGAATCTCGCCGCTGCGCATCTCTACCCGGCGATCCGGCGCCACCGCCTGCTGCTTCGCGGTGAAGCCGGCGGCGCCGCGCTCGATCACCAGCCGCTTCAGCTCGTCGCGGTTTTCCGGCAGCAGGGCACTGGCCGACAGCAGGCGGCCGTCGGCGTCGACGGTGGCCTGCAGCCGCCGGCCCGGGCGCAGGCCCAGCAGCGCGCGGGCTTCGGCGTCGCTGCGGATGAACTGCGCGGCCTGCGGATCGTTGACGCCGAGCCGCTCGAGCAGCGCCGAAAGGTTGTCGCCCGGGCGCACCCGCTCCTCGGCGATGAACTGGCCGATGGCCGGGGACAGCGAAGCGATCTGCGTGTTCAGGTCGGGCAGCGGCAATTCCTCGACCACCAGCGTCACCGGCAGGTCGGCGGCGTCCGGCGCGATCGGCGCCACCCCGGCAGCGCCGAAGGCGACCAGCGACAGGCCGGCGGCCATGCCTGAGATCACGCGAGTCTTGCGGGAAGCGCGCAGCGCGGACATCAGCGCGTTCGCGGCTTCCTGTATTTTGGTTCGAAGACTCATGCAATCAGATAAAATTTGCAGTTTTGTGAACGGGCCGCCGTCGGTTGCCCGAAATTTTTTACGGCAAAACAAAGTCCGCATTATAGCAAACGCAAAAACGGGCTTTTTTGAGCGGATACAAGACCTTATGGACGTCAATTCCTCGCTTTCCCCGGCTGCGCCCGCCCCCGCTGGCGCAAGCGCCGCCGCCTTGCCCCTGTCCGATGCGGTCCGGGAGGCCTTGGCCATCGTCAAGCGCGGCACCGAGGAACTGCTGATCGAGTCCGAGTTCGCGCAAAAGCTCGCCCGCTCCGAGCAGACCGGCCAGCCGCTGCGCATCAAGCTCGGCCTCGATCCGACGGCCCCCGACCTGCACCTCGGGCACACTGTCGTGCTCAACAAGATGCGCCAGTTGCAGGACCTGGGCCATACGGTCATTTTCCTGATCGGTGACTTCACCTCGATGATCGGCGACCCGTCGGGGCGCAACGTCACCCGCCCGCCGCTGACGCGCGAGCAGATCGAGGACAACGCGAAAACCTATTTTGCGCAGGCCAGCCTGGTGCTCGACCCGGCGCGCACCGAGATACGCTACAACTCCGAATGGTGCGACCCGCTGGGCGCGCGCGGCATGATCGAACTGTCGGCGCGCTATACCGTCGCGCGCATCCTCGAGCGCGAGGATTTCACGAAGCGCTTCAAGGCTGGCACGCCGATTTCGGTGCATGAACTGCTGTACCCGCTGATGCAGGGCTACGACTCGGTCGCGTTGAAGTCCGACCTCGAGCTCGGCGGCACCGACCAGAAATTCAACCTGCTGGTCGGCCGCGAGTTGCAGAAGGACTACGGCCAGGCGCCGCAGTGCATCCTCACCATGCCGCTGCTCGAGGGGCTGGACGGCGTCGAGAAGATGTCGAAGTCCAAGAACAACTATATCGGCATCACCGAGCCTGCCAACACCATGTTCGCGAAGGTGATGAGCATTTCCGACGTCGCCATGTGGCGCTGGTACGAACTGCTGTCGTTCCGCTCGCTGGCCGAGATCGAACAGTTCAGGGCCGAGGTCGCCGGCGGCCGCAACCCGCGCGACATCAAGGTGCTGCTCGGACAGGAAATCGTCGAGCGCTTCCACTCGCGACAGGCGGCCGCAGACGCGCTGGCCGACTTCGACCATCGGGCGCGCGGCGGCATCCCCGACGACGTGCCTGACGTGTCGCTGTCCGGCGCACCGATGGGCATCGGGCAATTGCTCAAGCAGGCCAATCTGTGCGCCTCCACTTCCGAGGCGCTGCGGATGGTCGAGCAGGGCGGCGTGCGCATCGACGGCGGCGTCGTCAGCGACAAGGGCCTGAAGGTGGAGGCCGGCACCTGCGTCGTCCAGGTCGGCAAGCGCAAGTTCGCGCGCGTCACCCTGTCCTGATCCGACTGCCGTGATCGGCCTGCTGCAGCGCGTTGCCGAAGCGAGCGTCACCGTCGATGGCGAGCGCATTGCCGCCATCGGCTCCGGACTGCTGGTACTGCTGTGCGCCGAGCGCGGCGATACCCGAAAGGAGGCCGATGCGCTGCTGACTAAATTGCTGTCCTTTCGCGTCTTTTCCGATCTCGACGGCAAGATGAACCTGAACCTCGCGCAGGCCGGCGGCGGCCTGCTGCTGGTGCCGCAGTTCACGTTGGCCGCCGACACTCGCTCCGGCACGCGCCCGTCATTCACGCCGGCCGCGCCGCCGCAGCAGGCGCGCGAGCTCTTCGATTACACGGTCGGATGCGCGCAGGCGGCGCACCCGCGGGTCGCCACCGGACGTTTCGGCGCCGACATGAAGGTGGCGCTCGTCAATGACGGTCCGGTGACTTTCTGGCTGCAGGTTTCTCCTGCGGCCTGAGCCACCCTCGGAGGAGCAGACCATGACAACGCACGGCCCTTTGTTCGGCATGGACCCGGGGCGCTGATGGAGATCCTGCTGATCCGCCACGGCGAAACCGAGTGGAACCGCATGCGGCGCATGCAGGGCCACATCGACATCCCGCTGAACGAGGCCGGCCGCCGGCAGGCGCAGGCGCTGGCGGCGGCGCTGGCGACCGAGCGGCCGCAGGCACTCTATGCCAGCGACCTGCAGCGCGCGCGCGACACCGCACAAGCGGCTGCCGACGCGCTCGGCCTGCATGTGACGCTCGATCCCGCGCTGCGCGAGCGCTGCTTCGGCGCCTTCGAGGGCCTGATGTACGAAGAGATCGGCGCGAAGTATCCGCTAGCATTCGCCCGCATGCAGGCGCGCGACCCGCACGCGCAGTTTCCCGCCGGCGAGCGCAGGGCGGAAACGCTGGACGAGTTTTACCGTCGCGCCGTGGGTGCGGTCGCACGCATCGCACGCCGCCACGCGGACGGCAAACTCGCCATCGTCACCCATGGCGGCGTGCTCGACTGTCTTTACCGCGAGGCGACCGGCAAGGCGATCGACGCCGAGCGCGATTTCGGCATCGTCAATGCGGCCATCAACCGCTTGCGCTGGCGCGACGGACGCTTCGACGTGCTGGCCTGGGGCGAAGATGCGCATTTGTCCGGTGCGGGGCTGGACGAGATCGACCGCTCGCATCCGGCGGCTTGACTGTTTTGCTCTCGTGCGCTGTTCAGGCAGAGAGGACCTCAATGTGAGGCAGAAGCCACTGGATCCCAACTCACCGATTCTCCATCGCCGCTGGTGAAAATTTAAGCAGCGATGCGTATACAATACGCATCCCTTCCGGTACCGGATCCGCCATGCAGCTCGGCCCCTATCATCTTCGCAACAATGTCTTCGTCGCCCCGATGGCGGGCGTTACCGACCGGCCATTCCGCCAGCTGTGCAAGGAACTGGGCGCCGGCTACGCGGTGTCCGAGATGGCGGCGTCGAATCCGCGCGTCTGGGCCAGCGAGAAGACCGCGCGCCGCATAAACCACGACGGCGAGATGGAGCCGAAGGCGGTGCAGATCGCCGGCGCCGATCCGCAGCTGCTGGCCGAGGCGGCGCGCTTCAATGTGGGTCGCGGCGCGCAGATCATTGACATCAACATGGGCTGCCCGGTCAAGAAAGTCTGCAACAACTGGTGCGGTTCGGCGCTGCTGCGCGACGAACCGCTGGTCGCCGCGCTGCTGCAGGCGGTGGTGGCGGCGGTCGACGTGCCGGTCACGCTGAAATTTCGCACCGGCTGGGATCGCCTGAACAAGAACGCGCTCGCCATCGCGCGCATTGCCGAGGACAGTGGCATCGCGATGCTGACCTTGCACGGCCGCACGCGCGCCGACGGCTACACGGGCGAGGCCGAGTACGAGACGATCGCCGCCGTGAAGACGGCGGTCGGGATTCCGGTGGTGGCCAACGGCGACATCGACAGCCCGCGCAAGGCGAAGGCCGTGCTGCAGATGACCGGGGCGGACGCCGTGATGGTCGGCCGCGCCGCACAGGGGCGGCCGTGGATCTTCCGCGAGATCGACCATTTCCTGCGCACCGGCGAACTGCTGCCGGCGCCCGAAATCGCCGAAGTCCGCCGGCTGATGGCGAATCACTTGCGTGCGCACTACGCGTTCTATGGCGATTACCTCGGCGTGCGCACCGCGCGCAAGCACATCGGCTGGTATGCGCGCGACCTGCCCGAGGGCGAAAATTTCCGCCAGCGGATGAACCGCATCGAGGACTGCGAAGAACAACTCGCTGCAGTGGATGCGTTCTTCGAATCGCAGTTGGCCTACGGCGAGCGGTTACAATATGCGCCCGCCGAAGCGGCTGCCCCCGTACCGCTGGCCGCCTGAGCCGGCGGCGAGCAGACGGCCTCTCGGCAACCTCATCCCGCACCACGATTCAACATGAGCAAAGACAATATCCAGGACGTTGTACGCAAGAGCCTTGAAAAATACTTCCGCGACCTGGGTGAGCAAGAACCGAGCAACGTCTACGAGATGGTGGTGCTGACCGTAGAGAAGCCCATCCTGGAAGCCGTGATGGCGCGCGCCGAGGGCAACCAGTCGCACGCGGCCGACATGCTGGGCATCAACCGCAACACGCTGCGCAAGAAGCTGCAGCAGCACGGCCTGCTCTGACGCGCCTGCGCGCGCACGAATTTCCGTCCTTCCCTGAACATTCCATGATCAAACAAGCGCTGATTTCCGTCTCCGACAAGACCGGGGTGCTCGACTTCGCCCGCGCGCTGGCTACGATGAACGTGAAGCTGCTGTCGACCGGCGGCACCGCGAAGCTCCTGGCCGACAACGGCCTGGCCGTCACCGAGGTAGCCGACTACACCGGCTTCCCGGAGATGCTTGACGGCCGCGTGAAGACGCTGCATCCGAAAGTCCACGGCGGCATCCTCGCGCGGCGCGATTTTCCGGCGCACATGGATGCGCTGGACCAACATGCCATCCCGACCATCGACATGGTGGTGGTGAACCTGTATCCGTTCCAGCAAACCGTCGCCAAGGATCAGTGCTCGCTGGAAGACGCGATCGAGAACATCGACATCGGCGGCCCGGCGATGCTGCGCTCGTCGGCCAAGAACCACAAGGACGTGGTCGTGATCTGTCATCCGGCGGACTACGCCGCCGTGCTCGACGAGATGCGGGCCGGGCAGGGCGAGGTCAGCTATGAAACTCGCTTCGCACTGGCGAAAAAAGTGTTTGCACACACTGCGCAGTACGACGGCGCGATCACGAATTACCTCGGCTCGCTCGGCTCCGACCGCGAGCACGCGACGCGCTCGGCCTATCCGGAAATGCTGAACCTGCACTTCACCAAAGTGCAGGACATGCGCTATGGCGAGAACCCGCATCAGTCGGCGGCCTTTTACCGCGACCTCGCACCGGTCGACGGCGCGCTTGCGAATTATCGCCAGTTGCAGGGCAAGGAGCTCTCGTACAACAACATCGCCGACGCCGACGCAGCGTGGGAGTGCGTGAAGACCCTCGACGGCGCGGCCTGCGTGATCATCAAGCATGCGAATCCATGCGGGGTCGCGGTCGGCGCCGACGCGCTCGACGCCTACGCGAAAGCCTTCCAGACCGACCCGACGTCGGCCTTCGGCGGCATCATTGCGTTCAACTGCGAACTCGACGGCAAGGCGGCCGAAGCGGTCGCGAAGCAGTTCGTCGAGGTGCTGATCGCGCCGTCGTTCTCTGCCGAGGCGCGCAAGGCGTTCGAAGCGAAGCAGAACGTGCGCCTGCTCGAGATTCCGCTGGCGCGCGCGTTGAATGCGGTCGACATCAAGCGTGTCGGGGGCGGCCTGCTGCTGCAGTCGTCGGATGCGAAGAATGTGCAGCCCGACGAGCTGAAGATCGTCACGAAGAAGCAGCCGACTCCGCAGCAATTGCAGGACATGATGTTCGCATGGCGCGTCGCGAAGTTCGTGAAGTCGAATGCGATCGTCTTCTGCGGCAATGGCATGACGCTGGGCGTCGGCGCCGGCCAGATGAGCCGCGTCGATTCCGCACGCATTGCGTCGATCAAGGCACAGAACGCGGGCCTGCCGCTGACTGGTTCGGCGGTGGCGTCGGATGCGTTCTTCCCTTTCCGCGACGGCCTCGATGTGGTGGTCGCCGCCGGCGCGACCTGCGTGATCCAGCCGGGCGGCTCGATGCGCGACCAGGAAGTGATCGATGCGGCCGATGAGCAGGGTATCGTGATGGCGCTGACGGGGACGCGGCATTTCAGGCATTGATGGTCTGCGTGGAAAAGACACTGGATCCCGGCCTGCGCCGGGATGACGATTCACGAGCCGACGGCCACAGCACCGTCATCCCGGCGCAGGCCGGGATCCAGTGTCTTTGATCGGACTTCTCTGTGCCTTATGTCTACATCATGGCTAGTGGACGAAAGGGTACCCTCTACATCGGCGTTACCAAGGACTTGATCAAGCGAGTCCATGAACACAAGACCGAACCCGTCGAGAGTTTTACGAAGCGTTACGCCGTACATCATTTGGTCTGGTACGAGCACACAGATTCCATCATCAGCGCTATTGGGCGCGAAAAACAGCTGAAGAACTGGCAGCGGACATGGAAGCTCCGGCTCATCGAATAAACCAACCCCTGCTGGCACGACCTCTACCCGTCCCTCCTGTCATAATGCCCGTATGAAAATCCTCGGCATCGACCCCGGCCTGCGGGTAACCGGCTTTGGCGTGATACAGAAGGAAGGCGCGCGCCTGTCCTACATCGCCTCCGGCACCATCCGCATTCCCGATGGCGACCTGCCGTCGCGGCTGAAGGTGATCCTCGACGGTGTCGGCGAGGTCGCGCGTGTCTACCGGCCCGACTGCGCGGCGATCGAGATCGTCTTTTCCAACGTCAATGCCCAGTCCACGCTGCTGCTCGGACAGGCGCGCGGCGCCGCCATTTGCGGGCTGGTGAGCGCCGACCTGTCGGTGGCCGAGTACACCGCGCTGCAGATGAAGAAGGCCGTGGCCGGACATGGCAAGGCCCAGAAGGCGCAAGTGCAGGCGATGGTGCAGCGGCTGCTGAAGCTCGACGGCCTGCCCGGCACCGATGCCGCCGATGCGCTGGGCGTGGCGATCTGCCATGCGAACGCGGGGGTCGGACGCCAGATGCTGGGCGGCCTCGCGCCCGAACTGGCGCGCAAGGGCTTGCGCGTGCGCGGCGGCCGGCTGGTGGGCTGAGGCGTTATCATCCGAAAAAATTCCTGAGGTCTGCCCATGATCGGTCGCCTGTCCGGCATCCTGTACGACAAGAATCCAGCGCAGTTACTGATCGACTGCAACGGCGTCGGCTATGAAGTTAGCGTGCCGATGAGCACCTTTTACAACCTGCCCTCGACTGGCGAGAAAGTGGCGTTGCTGACCCACATGGTGGTGCGCGAAGACGCGCAGCTGCTGTACGGCTTCGGCACGCAGCAGGAGCGCGAACTGTTCCGCGAACTGATCAGGATCAGCGGCATCGGCGCACGCACGGCGCTGGCGATTTTGTCCGGCATGTCGGTCAAGGATCTCGCGCAGGCGGTGACGTTGCAGGATGCGGGGCGGCTGACGAAAATTCCCGGCATCGGCAAGAAGACCGCCGAACGATTGCTGCTGGAACTCAAGGGCAAGCTGGGCGCCGACATCGGCGCAGTCGCCGGCGGCGCCGGGGCCGAAAGCAGCAACGACATCCTTAGCGCCCTGCTGGCATTGGGCTATTCAGAAAAGGAAGCGCTGCCGGCCATCAAGCAAGTGCCGGTTGGCAGCACGGTTTCCGACGGCATACGTCACGCGCTGAAGGCCCTGTCCAAGGGCTGAACCGGCGGCATGGCGCTACAATGCGGCGATGAGCATACAGACTGACGACTTCAGCGAACGCCGCATCATCGACGCCGCTCCGGTGTCGCCGAACGAAGAGGCGATCGAGCGCGCGCTGCGTCCGCACAATCTCGACGAATACATTGGCCAGGAAAAGGCGCGCGGGCAGCTCGAGATCTTCATTGCCGCGGCTAGAAAGCGTGCAGAGGCGCTCGACCACACGCTGCTGTTCGGCCCGCCCGGCCTTGGCAAGACCACGCTGGCGCACATCATCGCGCGCGAGATGGGCGTGAACCTGCGGCAGACTTCGGGGCCGGTGCTCGAGCGTGCCGGCGACCTGGCGGCGCTGCTGACCAATCTCGAAAAGAACGACGTACTGTTCATCGACGAAATCCATCGGATGTCGCCGGTGGTCGAGGAGATCCTGTACCCGGCGCTCGAGGACTACCAGATCGACATCATGATCGGCGAAGGCCCGGCTGCGCGCTCAGTGCGGCTCGACTTGCAGCCTTTCACGCTGGTCGGCGCGACCACGCGCGCCGGCATGCTGACCAATCCGCTGCGTGACCGCTTCGGCATCGTTGCCCGACTCGAGTTCTACACGCCGGAGGAGCTGGCGCGCATCGTCACGCGCAGCGCGGCCCTGTTGAATGCCGCCATCGTCGACAAGGGGGCGCTGGAGATCGCGCGCCGCAGTCGCGGCACGCCGCGAATCGCCAACCGGCTGCTGCGCCGCGTGCGCGACTATGCGGAGGTGAAGGGCGAGGGCAGGATCACGCAGGAGATGGCCGACGCGGCGCTGAAAATGCTCGATGTCGATCCGGTCGGCTTCGACCTGATGGACAGGAAACTGCTCGAGGCCGTACTCTTCAAGTTTGGCGGTGGCCCGGTCGGACTCGACAACCTTGCTGCTGCCATCGGCGAAGAGCGCGACACGATCGAGGATGTGCTCGAGCCCTACCTGATCCAGCAGGGCTACCTTCAGCGCACGCCGCGCGGACGGATTGCGACTCCGGCGGCTTACCAGCATTTCGGGGTGACGGCGCCGGGGACGAGTCCGACGGGGGATTTGTGGGGAGGCGGCGCCGTTAATTGAGCCGTCGGTTGTGGCGGGTTTCGCTGCGCTCTACCCGCCCTACAGATGATCGAAAGCTATTCGCAGTTTTGTAGGGCGGGTAGAGCGCAGCGAAACCCGCCGCGCCAACCCGCGAAGGCTACTCCTCCCTTACCCACACCTGCGTGCGTCCCAGTACCGACACGCCGATGAATCCGCGCACGTTCAGCCTCTTGCCGCCGTCGGTCGTCCACATCTTGCACTTGTAGGTTTTGCCGTTGGCGGGATCGAGGATTTCGCCGCCGGCATATTCCTGCCCGTCGCGCTTGAGCCCGGTCAGGATGGTCATGCCGATCACGGGCTTGTTCTTCTTCTCGCCCGGGCACTTGTCGCAATTCGGGTTCGGCTCCTCGCCCGGCTCGCGGAACAGCTTCTCGATCGTGCCGCGCAATTCGCCATTCACTTCGCTGATGCGCACCAGCGACTTTTCCTTGCCTGTCTTGTCGTCGATCGTGCGCCAGACGCCGACCGGCGAGTCCAATGCCCATGCCGACAGCGCGGCGCAGCTCAGCAGGGCCGCGGTGATGTAACGCTTGAAGTTCATCCAGTCTCCTCCTGCCTTGCTATTGGGTGAGTAAAAAGCTTATTTCAGTTTTGCCAGCTGGTCTTTTACCTTGTCCAGCGTCGTCGAAAAAGTCGCGAGGCGCTCCTTCTCCTGCGCCACCACCGCTTCCGGCGCACGCGCGACGAAGCTCTCATTGCCAAGTTTCGCATTCGCCTTCGCGATCTCGCCTTCGAGACGCGCCGCTTCCTTGGTCAGGCGCTCGCGCTCGGCCGCGACATCGACCTCGACCTTCAGCATCAGCCGCGTGCTGCCGACCACCGACACCGGCGCCGGCGAGTCGGGCAGGCTGGTCACCACCTGCACCTCCGATAGTTTGGCCAGCGCCTGCAGATAGGGTGCGAAGCTGTTCAGCCGAGCGGCATCGTCGCCCTCGAGGATCAGCGGCACCTTCAGCGCCGGCGACAGCTGCATCTCGCCGCGCAGGTTGCGGCAGGCATCGGTCAGCGACTTCAGTTCGCTCATCCAGCCTTCGGCCTGCTCGTCGAGCTTCTTCAGGTTCGGCTCCGGATACGCCTGCATCATGATCGAGTCGCCTGCCGGATTCAATGTGCGGCCGGACAAGGGGGCGACCGTTTGCCACAGCTGCTCGGTAATGAACGGCGTGATGGGATGCGCAAGGCGCAGCACGGTCTCGAGCACGCGCAGCAGGGTGCGGCGGGTGGCGCGCTGCTGCTGTTCGGTGCCGGTGTGGATCTGCACCTTCGCGACTTCGAGGTACCAGTCGCAGTACTCGTCCCAGATGAACTGGTAGATCGCCGACGCGATGTTGTCGAAGCGGTATTCCGCAAAGCCTTTTTCGACCTCGGCCTCGGTCCGCTGCAGCAGCGAAACGATCCAGCGGTCAGCCTGCGAGAAATCGAGACAGCTGCCGGTCGCGCAGGCCTCGGCGCCATGCTCGTCCAGGCCGCAGTCCTTGCCCTCGGTGTTCATCAGCACGAAGCGCGTCGCGTTCCACAGCTTGTTGCAGAAATTGCGGTAGCCCTCGCAGCGCGACAGGTCGAAGTTGATATTGCGGCCGAGCGAGGCGTAGCTGGCCATTGTGAAGCGCAGCGCATCGGTGCCGTAGGCGGCGATCCCGTTCGGGAATTCCTTGCGCGTCGCTTTCTCGATACTGGCCGCCTGCTTCGGGTTCATCAGGCCGGCGGTACGCTTGCCCACCAGCGTGTCGACATCGATGCCGTCGATCAGGTCGATCGGGTCGAGCGTGTTGCCCTTGGATTTCGACATCTTCTGGCCCTGCGCATCGCGCACCAGGCCATGCACGTAGACGGTCTCGAACGGCACCTTGCCGGTGAAGTGGCAGGTCATCATCACCATCCGCGCGACCCAGAAGAAGATGATGTCGAAGCCGGTGACCAGCACCGACGACGGCAGGAACAGCCGGTAGTCCGGCGTTTCTTCCGGCCATCCGAGCGACGAGAACGGCACCAGCGCCGACGAGAACCAAGTGTCGAGCACGTCGGCGTCGCGCGTCAGCTTGCCATGGCGGCCGGCCTTCGCCGCCTGTGCCTGCGCATCGGCCTCGTTGCGCGCGACATAAATGTTACCGGCCTCGTCGTACCAGGCCGGGATCTGATGACCCCACCACAGCTGGCGCGAGATGCACCAGTCCTGGATGTTGTTGAGCCACTGGTTGTAGGTGGTGGTCCAGTTCTCGGGCACGAACCTGATCTCGCCGTTCGACACCTTCTCCAGCGCGACCTCGGCGATCGACTGGCCGGGGAAGTGCGTCCCGAATTGCTCGCCTTCCGGCGCCGGCTTGCTCATCGCGACGAACCACTGGTCGGTCAGCATCGGCTCGATGACGACGCCGGTGCGGTCGCCGCGCGGCACCATCAGCTTGTGCGGCTTGACCGATTCCAGCAGGCCCATCGCGTCCAGGTCGGCGACGATCTGCTTGCGCGCATCGAAGCGGTCCATGCCGCGATACTTTTCCGGCGCGTTGTCGTTGATCTTCGCGTCCAGCGTGAAGATCGAGATGTGCGGCATGGCGTGCCGCTGGCCGACGGCATAGTCGTTGAAGTCATGCGCCGGCGTGATCTTCACGCATCCGGTGCCGAATTCCTTGTCCACATAGCTGTCGGCAATGACCGGAATCTCGCGATCCGTCAGCGGCAGCTTCAGCAGCTTGCCGACCAGGTGCGTGTAGCGTTCGTCGGTCGGGTCGACGGCCACCGCGACGTCGCCCAGCAGCGTCTCGGGGCGCGTGGTCGCCACCGTCAGCGAGCTCGAGCCGTCCGCCAGCGGGTAGCGGATGTGCCACATGCTGCCGTCTTCCTCTTCCGACACGACTTCGAGGTCGGACACCGCGGTGCCAAGCACCGGATCCCAGTTCACGAGGCGCTTGCCGCGATAAATCAGGCCCTGCTCGTACAGACGCACGAATACTTCGGTGACGGCCTTCGACATCTTGTCGTCCATCGTGAAGTATTCGCGGCTCCAGTCGGTGGATGCGCCCATGCGGCGCATCTGGCCGGTGATGGTCGAGCCCGAATGCTCTTTCCACTGCCAGACCTTCTCGAGAAATTTGTCGCGGCCGAGGTCATGGCGCGACATTTTCTGCGCGTCGAGCTGGCGCTCGACCACGATCTGGGTCGCGATGCCGGCGTGATCGGTACCGGGAATCCACGCGGTGTTGCGGCCGCGCATCCGGTAGTAGCGCGTTAGCCCGTCCATGATGGTCTGGTTGAACGCATGGCCCATGTGCAGCGTGCCGGTCACGTTCGGGGGCGGCAGCTGGATCGCGAACGAGGGCTTGCCCTCGTCCAGCGTCGCCGTGAAATACCCGCGCTTTTCCCATTCGGCGCGCCAGTGTTGTTCGATGTCTGCGGGTTCGTAGGCCTTGGCCAGTTCCATGATTTTCCAGAGAAAGCGCTGATTTTGCGAAGCCTCGCATTATAAGCGGGGAGGGCAGGCGCGAAGGCAGCGTCCCCCGACTGCCGGCAGCGGGCAAGGGCATCCTGATGTTTGCAGACCGACAAGTGTCCCCGCAATCCCGTGTGCAGAGGCGCGCCGTGCGGGCCATCAACGCGAAAACGGGCGGCCGAGCCTCGCTGTGCCCGGCGCACACCGGCTATAATCGTTTTCTGCCCGCGCATTGCGCGACAGACTCAACGCTAGGGGTCCCGGCGAGCTTGCCGGGTGAGACATACCCTCGAACCTGATCTGGATAATGCCAGCGTAGGGAAGCGATGTCCGGGATGCCTTTCCCCTCCTCCGCTTCCTTCGCTGCACTGAGCAAAGGAAGCCCATGAACGCCAATCCGCAGTTCCTCGCCGCCACCGCCATGGTGGACGAAGCCGCAATCCAGCCGCTGCCGAATTCGCGCAAGATCCACGTACAGGGTTCGCGTCCCGACATCCGGGTGCCGATGCGCGAGATCAGCCAGTCCGATACCCCGGCGTCGTTCGGCGCGGAGAAGAATCCGCCGGTCTACGTCTACGACACCTCCGGCCCGTATACCGACCCGAGCGCGACCATCGACATCCGCTCCGGGCTCGCGCCGCTGCGCGCCAACTGGATCGCCGAGCGCAATGACACCGAAGAGCTGGCCGGCCCGACGTCGGCCTACGGCATCGAGCGCCTGAACGATCCGAAGCTCGCCGAGCTGCGCTTCAACCTGCATCGCAAGCCGCGCCGTGCGCAGGCAGGCAAGAACGTCACGCAAATGCACTACGCGCGTCAGGGCATCATCACGCCGGAGATGGAGTACGTCGCGATCCGCGAGAACCTTCGTCGCAATGAATACATCGCCAGCCTGCGGGCTTCCGGCCCCAACGGCGCAAAGCTCGCGGAGATGATGGGCCGCCAGCATCCGGGCCAGGCGTTCGGCGCTGTCGTCCCGGCCGAGATCACGCCGGAATTCGTGCGCGACGAGGTCGCGCGCGGCCGCGCGATCATCCCGGCCAACATCAACCACCCGGAATCCGAGCCGATGATCATCGGCCGCAACTTCCTCGTGAAGATCAACGCCAACATCGGCAACTCGGCAGTGACATCGTCGATCGGCGAAGAAGTCGAGAAGATGACGTGGGCGATCCGCTGGGGCGGCGATACCGTGATGGATCTGTCGACCGGCAAGCACATCCACGAAACGCGCGAATGGATCGTGCGCAATTCGCCAGTGCCGATCGGCACGGTGCCTATCTATCAGGCGCTGGAAAAAGTGAACGGCAAGGCCGAGGACCTGACCTGGGAGATCTTCCGCGACACGCTGATCGAGCAGGCCGAGCAGGGCGTCGATTACTTCACGATCCATGCCGGCGTGCTGCTGCGCTACGTGCCGCTGACAGCAAAGCGCATGACCGGCATCGTGTCGCGCGG
>JAMNXS010000054.1 GCA_023653025.1 Burkholderiaceae bacterium | reverse complement strand
GCGATGATCGGTGCATCGGGGCTCCTCGAGGAAGGCTGCGGTAACCGGATGCGGGCAGGGATGGCTGCGCGCGGGCTTGTCTCGGCGACGCCTGGTGTCACGTGCTTCCGCGTGATGCTGTGTCATGGCGGGGCAGGGGCGAGCGTGGCTGAGTTCGCGCGCATTGTTTCGGCTGCAGCCGGGTACGACAAGTACCGACGTCGTCAGGAGCTGATGTCTTCGGTGCGACAGAAAAAGCGGCCGCAAAGTGTGGCGGATTGAGCTACGGTGATGCGGACATCAGTGCGGTGGTTGAACGAGGCCTGTGTGCGTAGGCCGCGTTCTCCAGCAAAGCGCGGCAAGATTTTCTTTGTCCGCCGCCAAGGCAGCCGGGACAGCCTCGGCCAATATCGGGCATCATTGCAACGACTCCAAGGATGCAACCCGATGACAATCAAGCGATGGTGGCTGCCAGCGATGGCACTGATGCTGCCCGCAGCGCTGGCCGCGCGCGACTTCCTGCCCATGCCGGCCGGCGTGCGCGACGGCGAGGTCGTCGAGCTGCAGTGCGGCCGGACCTATGTCGGCGAACTGTCGCTGGCCAACCGGCGCGATGTCGTCGTGCGCACGGCGGGCCGCTGCGGCAAGGCCGTGCTGACGACGGCGCGGCCCGTGGCCGGCTGGCGGCGCGATCCGGCGCAGGTCGGCGTCTGGTCGGCCGAACTCGAGTCCCGGCCGACCCAGCTCGAGCTCGACGGCCGCTTCGTCCCGCTGGCCCATCATCCGAACCCGCCGCAGGCCTGGCTCCGTGGCGAGAGCCGCGATCCGCGTGAGCTAAAGACGATCCTGCCGCATCCCGATCTCGAAGGCGCGACCGTGGTCTGGCGCGCGGCCGACTGGCTGATTCAGACCCGCCCGATCACCCGCTACGACGGCCGCGTGCTGGTGCTGGCTCCCGGCGACGACGAGGGCTTCGGGCTGCTGCCTAAGACCGAGTTCTATGTCGAGGGCAAGCGCTGGATGATCGACTCGGCCGGCGAGTGGGCATGGGAAGACGGGCAGATCTTCCTGCGCACGCCGGACGGCAAGTCGCCCGAGGGACGGGTGCGGGCCTCGCCGCGCTCCCGCGCCGTCGACGCCAGCGGTTCGACCGGGGTCCATATTGCCGGCGTGCGCATCGCCGGCGCGACGCTGGCCATCGACGGCACCGACAGCCGCGGCCTGCGCGTCACCGATACCGAGATCGACAACAGCGGCGAGGAGGCGATCCTGGCCGGCACCGGCACGCGTATCGAACGCATCCATGTGCGCGGCAGCGTGCAGAACGGCATCCGCGCCAATGACGACGTGCGTGACGTGCGCATCACCGACAGCCGCTTCGACGACATCGGCATGCTCGGCATGCCGCGCCGCTCGAAAGGGGCGATCGTCTTCGAGCACGCGCGCGACGTTATCGTCCAGCGCAACCAGTTCAGCAATGCCGGCTACATCGCGATCCGCGTCTTCCGCGACGCGGTTGTCACCGACAACGTGATCGAGCGCGCCTGCCTGCGGCTGGCGGATTGCGGCGGCATTTACACGTTCGCGCGCGACCGCCAGCCGCTGAACGTCAGCATCGAACGCAACCGCATCAGCGAACTGAACGGGCGCAGCTCGTATGCGATCTATCTCGACGATTTTGCCAATGGCGTGTCGGTGATCGCGAACCAGCTGGTCGACAACCCGGGCGGGCTGCAGCTGCACAACGGCTTCGACAACCAGATTGTCGGCAACGCCTTCGTCAACAGCCGGCACGAGCACATCCTGTTCAACGAGACAGCGAAGTTTGCGTCGGTGGCCGGCAACCGCGTGCGCGAGAACCGCTTCGTGTCGGCCGGCGACGTGCCGGTCTACAGGCTCTGGAGTCACTTCGGCGGCGCCAACGTCGGCCGCTTTGCGGTCTTCACCGACAACGAATACAAGGCCCGCCCGAAACAGTTCGCCGAGGTCGAGGGCTACGGCATGCTGGGCTTCGACGACTGGCGCTCGCGCATCGGCGCCGAGTCCGGCGCACGGGCGGCGCGCGCTGCTTCGGCATCCGCCTCCTCACCTGCCTCGTCCGGCTCTGCCGCCGGCGCCTCAGCCGGAGGGGCGCCGCCAAAGCTCGCGCGGTAGGGAAAGCAGGAATAGAGCATTGGTCAGCAGGTAGCGCGACGCCAGTCGCGTCGGCTCCTGCAGTAGCCGGTACAGCCACTCGAAGCCGGCGCGCTGCCAGCCGACCGGCGCACGCGCGATCACGCCGGCGTGGTAATCGAAGGCCGCGCCCACGCCCAGCATCACTGCCTGCACGCGCCCGCGCTGCGCGGCCATCCATTTTTCCTGTTTCGGACAGCCCAGCCCCACCAGCAGGATGCGCGCGCCGCTGGCATTGACGCGTTCGGCGATGGTCGCATTCTCGTCATCCGTCAGCGCGCGGAACGGCGGCGACAGGTGGCCGGCCAGCGGCAGCGCCGGGAAGCTCGAGCCAAGCGTGACAACCAGCTTCTCCAGCGCCGACGGCGAGCCGCCGAGCAGGAACACCGGCAGCTGCAGCCGCTGCGCCTCGTCCAGCACTTTCCACATCATGTCCGGTCCGGACATCCGCTGCTGCTCAGGCCAGCCGCGCCGCCGCATCAGCCAGGCCAGCGGCGCGCCGTCCGGCGAGTTCAGGTCGGCATCGGCCAGCGCACGCGCGAGGTCGGCATCGCTGCGCGCGGTGACGAGCGAGTGCACGTTACACAGGCAGACCATGCGCGACGCGCCGGCCTGCGCCCAGCGGACGATACGGCCGACGGCCTGTTCCCACGACAGGGCGTCGATCCGGGTTCCGAGCAGAGGTGTGTGGGAAAACGGCATGGCGGTCTGGGGGCAGCGACGATGACTTGATTAAAGCGCGGCGCACGACCCGGCGCTCTGAGGGGCCGCAATGCCGCCGGAAAGCGAAGCAGGCAACATCGACATTGATTGACAGCCCACGGACTCGGCAATGCCCATCGACCTGCTTTCCTCCGCACTGCACAAGCGCCGCCGGCGACTGGACGACGCCTTCAACGAATTCTGCGGCGGCGCGGCGGCCGACTCGCGGCTTGAATTGCGCCGGCTCGACCAGCTGCCGTCGCGCGAGCAGGTCAGGCTGCCGTTCGAGGATGGGCAGTTCGACTGGGTCGCTTGTCACGAACTGATCGAGACCATCGCGACCCACGAGCGGCAGGTGAGGCTGCTGCGCGAGCTGCTGCGAATCTCGCGTCGCGGCATCTTCGTGTCGACGCCGAACCGCTGGCATCCGCTGGTCCGCTGGTTGCGGCCGGAATCCAATCTCGCGCTGCTCGATGCGCTGGCGATCAAGACCCTGGTCGATGTCCTGCCCGGGCGCCCGGCCTGGAAGCTCGGCCATGTGCGGCTCGCCGGACTCAAGTCGCACTACTTCCTGATGGTGTGGAAGGGAGAGAAGCAGACGGTCGGCGAGTCGGAGGCGCAGGCGGCACGGCGTGACGATGCGCCGCCGTCGCCGCCGGTGGCGGCGCGCCCGGCCCGCAGTTGAGGGCGCCTCGGCCGGGCCCCAAGGCAAGGGCGGCGGCCAGTTCGCCATTCGTCAGCCGTGCCAGCGGCGCCACGCGTCCGGCGGCCCGGGCCAGAAAGCAGTCCAGCGCCGTCCACAGCCCGAGCCGCTCTAGATCGAGTGTGTGAAACCACAGGTGGAACACGCCGCCGCGCGCGGCAGCCAGCGCCAGCAGCCGGTATACGCGCTCCAGCCAGTCGTCGCCGGCCATCGCCGCCAGGAAGCCCGGTAGCCGCGTCATCGGATCGCCTTGCGACAGCAGGTTGCGCGCCAGTACTGAGCGCGGATGCGGATAGAACTGCAGCGTGGTCGGCATCTCGAAGGGCCGGCTGCCGCCATCGAGTCGAAGGTTCTGCGTCGTACGCGCGTAGACAAAGCCCGCCGCGCGCACCATCGCGACATGCCGCCTGCGGTAGCGCCCGCCGGGGTAGCAGAAGCCCTGCACCGGCGCGCCCAGCCGGTCTTCCAGCCCCCGTTTGCCGTCAATGACCTGCGAGCGCGCGGCGGCATCGTCGAGCGTCGCGAGGAAGCGGTGCGACAGCGTGTGCGACGCGATCTCGAAGCGGCGCGCCAGTTGGCGCAGGTGGGCCGCACTCATGACGGGCGGACCTTCGTCATTGGCGATCGGCACATAGAACGTCGCCTGCAGGCCATAACGATCGAGCAGATCGGCCACTCGCAGGTCGAGCGGATGGCCGTCGTCAACCGACAGCGTCAGGCGCAGGCCGCTCATCGCTGGCTCCGGGTCGCTGGCTGCCGTTCCAACTCGCCTAGGCTCAGCGCGCAGGCGCAGGCATCGACAATGCCCTGGGCCGCGCTGTCGAACTGGTAGCGGCGAACGCGTGCCAGGCTCTCGCGGCTAAACGAGTGCCACAGCACCGGGTCTTCCAGTAGCTGCGCGGCGCGCTCCGACCATGCATCCACGTCGAGGTCCATCACATGGCCGTTGCGGCCGTCCGCCACCAGCTCGCCGGCCACGCCAGCGAACGGCGTCACTAGCACCGGCAGACCGGCCGCGCAGGCTTCGTTGGCGACGATGCCCCAGACGTCGGCATGCGTGGGGAACAGGAACAGCCGTGCCGACCGGTACAGCGCGGGCAGGTCGTGCTGGCTGGCGAAGCCGTGGAACTGAACGTCAAGCTGGTCGGCCGCCGCGGCGGCCTCGTGCCGAAGGGCGGCATCGAGCGTGCCTGCGCCGACAAACAGCAGGCGGATGCGCCGGCCCAGCCGCGCCGCCGTTGCGCGCGCCACGTGCAGCGCGAACAGCGGCCCCTTCGCTGCCTCGACCCGCCCGCAGAACATCAGGTCGAACGGGCGGGGCGTGTCCTGCGCTGGCGTGAAGCGCTCGTTGTCGATGCACAGCCACGAGTGGAAGCAGCGCACGCGCTCGATCCCGTAGGTCTCGTACAGGCGGATGCCGCCATCGGAGGCGGCGATGAAACTTGCGCTGCGGCGGTAGACTACGCGCCGCACGAGGCGGTGGATGAACGACAGCGCCTGCTCGGAATTGGCGGTGCCGTCCGTCATCGTCACGTGCGGCCAGCGGCACAACCGCGCCATCAGGAACGCATACAGGTGGGTCGGGTTGAAGCCGTCCGTGATCACCACATCGGGCTGCATGCGCTTAAGCAGCGGCATCACGTCCGGGTTGTGGTGGATGTAGCGGCCGCGCAGGGTCAGGAAGCGCTCGCGCAGCCAGTGCCGCTCGAACTGCATGGCGGGCAAGTCCCACTGCCGGTTCGGCTCGCGTGCGGAGCAGAACACCGCATGGAAGTCGATGCCGGGCCAGCGTGCAAGCCGGTTGAAGATCGGCACCCGGTAGGGCGGCGGCGTGTTGGTGACCAGGGCGATCCGTGTCATTTGAGCGCGGTGTCGGGTTGGGAATCGTCGGTGAACGGGTCGGCGGCCGGGTGCTCGCGCGACCAGCGCAGCCAGCCGTCGAGCCGGCCGTGCGCGACCGCGAGGCCGTGGGCGAGGTCGGCGCCGAGGGCACCGCGTGCCAGCGGCTTGATGATGGGTGACAGCAGCCCGCGCGCAATCACCCACGGCGGCAGACGGTGCTTCGCATACATCGCGCCGGTGCCGCGTGCGCGCCGGCGCGCGGCAAGGCGCGCAATCGCCGACACCGGAGGCGCCGGCGGATCGACCCGATGGTGTACCAGCGCCGTCGGCTCATAGGCCAGCAGCGCGCCGGCGCGCAGCGCACGCAGCACGATGTCGGTCTCTTCGGCGGCGCCGAACCACTGGCCGACGCCGAGCCGGCCATCGAAGCCGCCCACCCGCTCGAACAGCTCGCGGCGGAAGAACAGCGTGATCGACGACACCGGCAGGTCGCGGAAACGCGACGAGCGGTGCCAGCTCAGCGTACCCGGCGGCAGCGCCGGATCCTGCTCGACCCAGCGCGTGATCACGCCGTGCGGCTGGTCCCGGCGGGCGCTGCGCAGCATCACGCGCTCGAGCGTGTGCGGCTCGTACCAGCAGTCGTCGTCCGGGAAGCCAAGCCAGCGCGCATTCGACGCGGCGATGCCGGCATTGCGCGCCAGCGCGAGATTGGGCGGCGAGTGCCGCAGGTGGCGCACCGGCAGCCCGAGGCTACGGGCGCGCTCCAGTATCGGCAGCAGCCGCTCGTCCGGGTTCTGGTCGACGACCACGACCTCAAAATCGTGCCAGTGCTGGGCGACCAACGTGTCGAACAGGCGGTTCAGCTCGGCGCTGCGGCCGACCGTGGCGAGGATCAGCGACATTTCACGCATTCGTGCCTCCGGGCAGGGACAGCCGGGCGCGCTGGCGGCGCACGACATAGCGCAGCACGTGCATCGCCCGCGCCATCGGATGAAAGCCCGTGTGGACCAGCCGCACCCGCAGGTCTTCCAGCATCGCCGCGCTGCGCTCGCGGGTCGACAGGCTGCCCGCATGCTCGCGAAAGGCTGCCAGGGGAACGTCCAGCTGCAGCGGCTCGGCGATGCACGACATCCGCAGCCACAGGTCGTAGTCCATCGCGTACTTGTAGTCGGTGGAGAAGCCGCCGGCGCGCCACATCAGCTCGCGCGCGACGAAGGTGGCCGGATGCGGGATGAAATTGCCGCGCAACAGCTGCCGGCGGCTGTAGCGCGGCGCGACATAGCCTTCGGGTGCGAGTTTGCCGTCGGTGCAGGTCATGGTCCGGCCGAACAGCCAACGGCAGCCGCTGCCGGCGAAGGCCTCGGCCACGGTCTGCAGCACGTCGTCGCGCAGGTAGAAGTCGTCCGAGTGCAGGTGCGCGACGATGTCGCCGCGCGCGGCCTCGATGCCGGCATTCATTGCACGGCTGATCCCGCCGCGCACGTTCTCGATCAGGGTGACAGGCCGGTCGATCGCGCGTATGCGCTGCAGCGTGCCGTCGTTCGATCCGCCATCGACGAAGATGTACTCGATTTCGACGCCGCGCTGGCGAAGCACGGAGGTGATCGATTCGGCCAGCCAGGGCTCGCTGTTCCAGGTGCAGGTGACGATGGAGAAGGTCGGCAGGCTCATGGCTGGGCAATCGGTCCGGGAGGAAGGCGGTACAGCGCCAGCAGGCGGCCGGCGGCGGTCTGCGCATCGGCGCGCGTCATGTTCGGCACCGCATAGTCCGGTCGCGGCTCGAAGGCGAGCAGCGCATCGACGAGTTCGTCCATCGCGTCGTGCAGCCGCAACTGGTCGGGGCCGCTCGCATAGGCTGCGAGTTCCGGCGTGCCGCCGCGCCGCAGCGCAAACACGGTCTTGCCGAGCAGCAGCGCTTCGAGCACGGTCGATGCGCAGGGTTCTTCCCAGACCGACGGCACCACCACCGCATGCGCGCCGGCCGCATGCTGCAGGGTGCTTGCGCCGTCCTGCCAGCCGAGAAAGCGTACGCCCGGATAGGCGGCACGCAGCGCGGCTTCGTCGCCGCCGTCGCCGGCGATGTCGATCTGCAGCCGGGCCGTTCCGCCGCGCTGCGCGACCGCCGCAAGGAAGGCGTCGATACCCTTGGCCGGGTACAGCTTGCTGGCGATGAACACCTTCACCGGAGCATCCGGCGGTATCGGCGGCGGCAGCGGTGGCTTGCCGCCGGCGAGGGCGCGGATCGGCGCGGTGTCGATGAAGTTGTGGACTGTCACGCCCCACGCGGCCTCGCCGAAGCTGCGCTTGAGGTTGGCATGCAGCATGTCGGATACGAACACGGTCTTGTGACGTCGAAAGCCTTGCCTGACCTCGTCGCGAAAACGGCGCACCGCCAGCGACGACAGTTGTCGCTGCAGCCAGTTCGGATGCTGTGTGCGGCAGCCGGCGCAGAACGCGGTGTCGGCCGAGCGGCAGATCGCGCCGCGCCGGAACCGCGTATGGATCAGGCAATCGCTGCCCTGATCATGCCGGGTCTGAATGAAGTTCAGCCACGGCGGCAGGTAGCGCGCCACGTTCGGCAGGTGGCCGTGGTAGTGGACGACGTCGTAGTCGGCGGCGCGGCGCAGGATGCTGCGCGCAAAGGCGCGTGCGATCGCGCTGCGCTTGGGAGGCATGAACACGCCGAGCGACATTTCTTTCCAGCCGTCGAACTGCCCGCGAAGCTCGGGCAGGAAGCGCCCGCCGAATTCCAGTTCGCCCGCCGCCACCGAGGGCGGATGGTCGTCGTTGCCCATCAGGTCGACCCGGTGGCCCTCGGCCACCAGCGCGCGCGCCAGCGCCAGCACATGTTTGGCCAGACCGCCCATACTAGGCGCGGGAATGTCTTCGCTGACGAGCAGGATGCGCATGATGGTCAGGTCCTTGCCACCCAGCGACGGGCAGCGTCGCGGAGGAATTCGCGTTCGCCGGCGGTGGCGATCAGCAGCATGCCGGCAGCGCCCAGCGTTAGCAGCGATAGCAGCGCCAACAGCGCGGCACCGGCGGCGGTGACGGGCAGCATCGGCTTGACGGCCAGCATCAGCAGCACGCCGGCGCAGCCCACGCCGAGGCTGGGAAACAAGGCCAGCCGCCACGCATCGCCGAAGCTGACCGGCACGGTCCGGCCGTGGACGTAGGCGAGGAACAGTGACGTCATCAGCACCGACGACAGCAGATGCGCCATCGCGGCCCCCTCGATGCCGGCGGCGCGTGTGCCGGCATACACCAGCACCAGCCCGACCACGCCGCGCGCCAGCGCAAAGCGGCCCGTGATCCGCGGTTGCCCGAGCCCGTCGGTGATCAGCGAGGGTATGTTGGTCAGCGAGTCCACCATCAGCGCCAGCGTGATGAGGATCAGCACCGGGTAGCCGGGCGTGACGAATTCCGCGCCGACCCAGCGGCGCAGAAACTCGTCGCCGACCAGCACGATCAGCCCCAGCACCGAGAGGTTCAGGTAGGTCAGCAGGCGCGAAGCGTCGAGGTACATGGCCCGCAGCTGCGCCTGCTCGCCGCAGGCGGCCAGCGACGAGACGCGCGGAAAGATCACGCTCGAGAGGCGGAAACTGAGCCCGAGAATACGTCCTGCCAGCTGAGTCGGCACGGTGTAGAAAGCCAGCGCGACCGGACCGGCGAGGGTGCCGATGATCAGCTTGTCGCCGTGCTGGTGGAACAGGGTCGCCAGCCGCGACAGGTAGGCATAGGCGCTGAAGTGCGTCATCGAGCGCACCACGTCGCGCGCCGGCCATGCGGGCGCGAGCGGCACGCGCAGCAGGATCAGCACGCGCACCAGCCATGCGACGTTTAGCGCATTGACGGCGACCCGGGCGGCGATCACGCCGGCGATGCCCGCACCGGCGGCGGCTGCGGCGGCGGCGGCGAGATTGCCGAGAACGCCGAACAGGATCTCGGCCTGCGCCGAACGGTCGTAGCGCAGCAGCGCCTGCGGCACGATCAGCAGATAGCCTTGCACCTGGCTCAGCAGGAAGCCGAGCGCGGCGACCTGCAGCGCCAGCAGCGTGTCGCCGCGCATGGCTGCCGACACCTTGAACAGCAGGCCGAGCGCGATCGGCGCACCCAGCCAGATGACGGCGCCGCCTAGCATGCCGAGCGCGCCGTAAAACGCGGCGCCGAACCAGAATGTCTGGGAAAAGCGCGCATTGTCCTTCTGCGTGTAGTACTGCGACAGGTACTTGATCGCGCCGGCCGATAGATTGACGTCCAGCAGGCCGACATAGCCGATGACGGAGCCGATCAGCGTGACGATGCCGAAGCCCTCGAGCCCCAGACCGTGGATCATCACCGGCACCGTGGCCAACGCGACAATCGACGGCAGCGCGACGCCGCTGAGGTTCCACAGCGAGTTACGCAACAGCATGCGAGCCCCGCAGAGGCTGTGTGCGCCGGCGGGCGTCGCAGAGGGCGAGATAGGGCATGGCCAGCGCCAGCCCGATCAGGAGCATGCTGCGAAACTCGATGACCGGCGTACCGACCAGCAGGGTCGGTGTCCAGAACAGCAGGCTGGCCATGCCGGCGTCGGCCAGCAGCGCGTTGTTGCCGCGTACGTGGCGCCGGATCCTCAGGTAATGGATGACGAAGCCGGCCAGCAGCGCGACAAACAGCAGCAGTCCGACCATGCCCGACTTCAGTACCAGATGGCCGAAGCCGCTATGCACGAAGTCGAACTTGCCGAAATGGTAGTCGAGCATGCTCTCATTGCCGTAGTAGGTGCCCCAGCTGCCAAGGCCGAACAGCCAGCTGCCGTCGAGGCTCTTGGCAGCGGCCTCGAGCTCGTAAAAGCGGCTGACCTCGGTCGAGCGTTGCGGGCCGACGTCATACAGCAGGGAGGCGATCAGTCCGCCACTGTTGCTGTTGAACTGCAGCCGCTGCTGCATGAAGGCCATGGCGGCCGCCGACACGCCGCCAACCGAGATCATGAGGAACTGCAGTTGCCGGCGCAGCGGCAGCCTGAGCATCAGCACGATGAACATCAGCGCCAGGCCGCCCAGCGAGGAGCGCCGGAACGACAGCGCGACCGTGGCTATCTCGAGCGCCAGCAGGCCCAGCAGTAGCAGGCGCCGGAACAGCGTGAGCCTGACCTCGGGCATCAGCAGCAGCCAGGCGATCACGAAGGCCGCGAGCGAGGCGATGTAGTTGTCGGCGATATCGAAATAGACCAGACGGATGTCGAGGTTCTCGAAATTCTGGTACGGATTGGCACTGTCGCCGCCGAACACGAAGTAGCGCACCAGCCCGAACACGGCCCGGATCGCCGCCAGGCCGATGATCAGCAGCAGCAGGCGGCGGCGGCCCTGCTCGTCGTTCAGCGCCATCAGCAGCATGATCGAAAAAATGGCCATGTTGGCGACGTTGAGGATGCCGTTGTAGCCGAGGATGACGTTCAGATCCTGCCCGGACAGGCTGCCGACGGCTACATGGCCGAGCAGCATGAAGCCGGTGGCGGCGAGGAAGGCCGGGAAGGGCGAGCGCGGCGCGATCCGGTTCGGCGTGGCCAGCGCCCGCAGCGCGGTCGCTCCCGCCGCCGCCCACAGCAGCAGATTGAGCAGGGAAAAATAGAACAAGCCGGTGCCGCGCGAGTACAGGTTGTTCTCCGCTTGTAACTGGCCCCAGGTGGACGACGAAAACACGCACAGGATGCCGACGAACCCCAGCGCCACCAGCGACGGATGACGCAGGCAGACGGCAAACGCGAGCGGCAGCGCGACGAGAGCGGCGACCAGCAGCCAGAACGGGTCGGGAGCGGCGTTCACGCTGCCCTCCGCCGTCAGGTCCGCAGGCGCGGCCGATCGACCACGCCGCGGTAGGCGAGGTCGGCAATGTCCGCGCTCTGCGCTGCGAGAAAATGGCGCACCGTGCGCCGCACCCCTTCCTGCAAGTCGACCTTCGGCGCCCAGCCGAGGCTGCGCAGCCGAGTCGAGTCGAGCAGCTTGCGCGGCGTGCCGTCCGGACGGCTGCGGTCGAAGCGGATGTGACCCTCGTAGCCGATCACCTCGGCCACCAGCAGCGCCAGCGAAGCGATGCGGATTTCCTCGCCGCTGCCGGCATTGATGTGCGAGCACTGCGGCGCGGCCAGCGCCTCGAGACGCTCGCGCGGCTGATCCATCAGGTGCAGGCAGGCCGCGGCCATGTCGTCCACATAGAGGAACTCGCGCAGCGGCTGGCCGCTGCCCCAGATCGTGACCTCCGGCGCGCCGGCCAGCTGCGCATCGTGGAAGCGCCGGATCAGCGCCGGCAGCACATGGCTGTCCTCGCGGTGGAAGTTGTCGCCCGGACCGTACAGGTTGGTCGGCATGATGCTGCGGAAATCCGTGCCGAACTGGCGGTTGTAGCTCTCGCAGAGCTTGATGCCGGCAATCTTCGCCACCGCATACGGTTCGTTGGTCGGCTCCAGTGGACCGCCGAGCAGGGCGTCCTCCTTCATCGGCTGCGGCGCCATGCGCGGGTAGATGCATGACGAGCCGAGGAACAGTAGTTTCCGGACACGATACTTCCATGCCGTGTGAATGACGTTGGTCTCGATCTGCAGGTTCTGCCGGATGAACTCGGCCGGGTAGGCATGGTTGGCATGGATGCCACCGACGCGGGCGGCGGCAAGGTAGACCGTGTCGATCGCGTGACCGGCGAAGAAATCGTCGACCTGCGCGCCGTCGCACAGGTCGAGCTCGTCATGGCTGCGCAGCAGCAGTTCGCAGTCGCCGCGCTCGCGCAGCGCGCGCACGATGGCCGAGCCAACCATGCCGCGATGGCCGGCCACGAAAACACGTTCCCTCGCCGGCTTATTCATGGTGGGCATGGGCGGTGAAGCCGCTGCTGCGGACCAGCACGTACTTGCGCGCAGCGGCCAGGTCGGCCTCGACCATCTCGCGGACGAGCTCGATGAACGGAGTGCGCGGCTCCCAACCCAGTTTCTCGCGGGCCTTCCCGGCATCGCCGAGCAATGTTTCAACCTCGGTCGGACGGAAGTAGCGAGGATCGACGCGCACGATGACCTGGCCGGCACGCAAGCCGTCATGGCCGCCGGCCGACTCGACGATTGCAACTTCGTCCAGTCCGCTGCCTTGCCAATGGATGCCGATACCCAGCAGCTGCGCCGAGAGGTTCACGAAATCGCGCACGCTGCTATGCTTGCCGGTGGCGATCACGTAATCCTCGGGCTCTTCCTGCTGCAGCATCAGCCATTGCATTTCTACATAGTCGCGCGCATGGCCCCAGTCGCGCAGAGAGTCGAGATTACCGAGGTACAGGCAGTCCTGCTGGCCGAGCGCGATGCGCGCCAGCGCGCGCGTGATCTTGCGGGTGACGAAGGTCTCGCCGCGCCGCGCCGACTCGTGGTTGAACAGGATGCCGTTGCAGGCATACATGCCGTAGGCCTCGCGGTAGTTCACCGTGATCCAGTACGCATACAGCTTGGCCGCCGCATACGGGCTGCGCGGGTAGAACGGCGTGGTTTCGCGCTGCGGTATCTCCTGCACCTTGCCGAACAGCTCCGAGGTCGACGCCTGGTAGAAGCGGCTCTTCGTCGTCAGGCCGAGGATGCGGATCGCCTCCAGCAGCCGCAGCGTACCGAGGCCGTCGGAATTGGCCGTGTACTCCGGCTCTTCGAAGGAAACGCCGACATGGCTTTGCGCGGCAAGGTTGTAGATCTCGTCCGGCTGGCAATGCTGGATCACACGGATCAGCGATGCGGTGTCGGTCATGTCGCCGTGGTGAAGAATGAAGCGGCGATCGACTTCATGCGGATCCTGGTACAGGTGGTCGATGCGGCCGGTGTTGAATTGCGACCCGCGGCGCTTGATGCCGTGGACGACGTAGCCTTTGGAGAGCAGCAGCTCGGCCAGATAGGCGCCGTCCTGGCCGGTCACGCCGGTGATCAGCGCCACCTTGCCCTGCGGGGAGTGCATCGGTTCGGTAGGAATCATGAATAGTGTCGAGGGTGGGTCAGGCGCTCATTGTCCGGCGCGGGTGCGTGCCGCCATTGCGGCCGCGCAGTGGAAGCCGGGCCGCTTAGGCTCGATCAATAGCCGCCGGGATTGCGGTGCTGCCAGCGCCAGTGGTCGTCGCACATCTGCTCGAGCGACTTCTCCGCATGCCAGCCGAGCAGCTCCTCGGCTTTTGCGGGCGACGCATAGCAGGTCGCGATGTCGCCCGCGCGGCGCGGCGCGGCGCGCGTGGGGATGCTGCGGCCGCAGGCGCGCTCGAACGCCGCCACGGCCTGCAGCACGCTCACGCCCTGCCCGGTGCCGAGATTGACGGTGAAGCCTCCGGGGTGGCCGAACAGCCGTTCGAGCGCCGCGAGGTGGCCGCGCGCAAGATCCATCACGTGGATGTAGTCGCGCACGCCGGTGCCGTCCGGCGTCGGGTAGTCGTCGCCGAATACCGCGAGATGGGGACGGCGGCCCACAGCAACCTGCGCGATGTAGGGCATCAGGTTGTTCGGTATGCCGCGCGGATCTTCGCCGATCAGGCCACTCTCGTGTGCGCCGACCGGATTGAAATAGCGCAGGATGGCGATGCGCCACTCCGGATCCGAAGCTCCGAGGTCACCCAGGACCTGCTCGACCATCAGCTTGGAGCGGCCGTAGGGGTTGGTCGCACCGGTCGGCGCGGCTTCGTGGATCGGTACGACCGGCGGATCGCCATAGACTGTGGCCGACGAGCTGAACACCAGCTTGCGCACGCCTTGCTGGTGCAGCACGCGCAGCAGGGTGATGCTGCCGCAGACATTGTTGTCATAGTATTCGAGCGGACGCTCGACCGATTCGCCGACCGCTTTCAGGCCGGCGAAATGGATGACGGCCGACGGCGCGTCCTGCTGCAGCAGCCGGGTCAGCGCCGCATGGTCGCGCACATCGACCGGGCGGAAGGGCAGTTCGCGGTCGGTGATCTGCTCGATGCGTTCGATCACCTTCGGCGAACTGTTGGACAGATTGTCGATGCCGATCACGCGCCAGCCCGCCTGCAGCAGGCAAACGCAGGTATGCGAACCGATATAGCCGGTGGCGCCGGTGACGAGGATCGTATGGCCGAACATGAGTCAGTGCACCGCGCTGGACAGTCCCGGATCGGCGGCTGGCGGCGCGACGCCCTGCAGCGACAGGTGCAGCAGGAAATCGCGGAATTCGCCGGCCACTTCCGGATGCTTGAGCGCAAACTCGACGGTCGCCTGCAGGTAGCCCTGCTTGGTGCCGCAATCGTAGCGCTTGCCGATGAACTGGTAGGACATCACGGCTTCGGACTTCATCAGCTGCGCAATGCCGTCGGTCAACTGCAATTCGCCGCCGGCGCCCGGCCGGATCTCGCGCAGGTGGCGGAAAATCGACGGCGTGAGTATGTAGCGGCCGACCACGCCCATGTTCGACGGCGCATGCGCCGGCTCCGGCTTCTCGACGATGCCGTCGAGCTTGAGCAGCCGGTCCGCCACCGGCCGGCCCTCGACGATGCCATAGGAACTGCTCTGCTCCATCGGAATCGCCTCGACGCCGATGATGCTGCTGCCGTAGTGGGTATGCAGGTCGACCATCTGCTTCATGACCGGCGGATCGGCGTCGAGCAGGTCGTCGGCGAGGATGATGGCGAAGGGCTCGTCCTGTACCAGCCGTTCCGCGCACAGCACCGCGTGGCCGAGGCCGAGCGCCTCGGCTTGCCGCACGTAGAAGCACTGCACATTGTCCGGCTTGATGCGGCGTATCAGCTGCAGCAACTCTTCCTTGTGCCGTGCCGCCAGTTCGGCCTCGAGCTCATAGGCCTTGTCGAAGTGATCCTCGATGGCGCGCTTGTTGCGCCCGGTGATGAAGATCATTTCGGTGATGCCGGCCTCGATCGCTTCTTCGACCGCATACTGGATCAGCGGCTTGTCGACCACCGGCAGCATTTCTTTCGGGCTGGCCTTGGTGGCGGGGAGAAAGCGCGTTCCGAGACCGGCGACCGGAAAGACCGCCTTACTAATTTTTCGCATGGGATTCCATTGATGGGTTGATTCTGGAGAACAGCGCCAGGGCGGCGGCGACGATCGCTGCCGTGCCGATATCAAACCACCAGTCCGACAGCGACGCGTTGCGGTAGGGCAGAAGCGACTGGATCGATTCGTCGGCTAGCCCGAGCAGCGCGATCATGCCCAGCGTGAATGCTGCGCGCGCGGCAATGCCCGTGCGCAGCACATGGAAGCAGGCAGCCGCCATCAGTCCGTAGGCGAGCATATGCAGCAGCTTGTCGCCGAAGCGGGCCGACAGCGATTCGGCCTTGCCCGGCAGTGCGCCGATGCCGACCATGAATGCAAAGAACAGCAGCAGCAGGCCGAACAGCCACGGACGCCATGCCACGCTAGGCTCTCCCGTACCGGTCGTTCAGGCGCACGATATCGTCCTCGCCGAGATAGCTGCCAGACTGCACTTCGATCAGTTCGAGCGGAATCTTGCCCGGGTTCTCGAGCGAGTGGACGACGCCGACGCCGATATAGGTGCTCTGGTTCTCGGTCAGCAGGTAGGATTTGTCGCCGTCCGTCACGCGAGCCGTGCCGCTGACGACGATCCAGTGCTCTGCGCGATGGTGATGCATCTGCAGCGACAGCTTTGCGCCCGGCTTGACCGTGATGCGCTTGACCTGGAAGCGCGGACCGTTGCCGATGGCGTCATAGCTGCCCCACGGACGCATGACCTGGCGGTGCGTGCCGCACTCGCTGCGGCCATCGGCTTTCAGGCGGCTGACGATCTGCCGGATATCCTGCGCGCGCTCCTTCGGCAATACGAGCAGCGCGTCGTCGGTATCGACGATCACCAGATCCTGCAGACCAATGGCAGATACCAGCCGCTTGCCGGCGTGTACGTGGCAGCCGCTGCAGTCCTGCAGCAGCGCATCGCCCAGCACCGAGTTGCCGGCGTCGTCATGCGGCGTGACGTCCCACACCGACGACCACGAGCCGATGTCGGACCAGCCGGCCTCCAGCGGCGCCATGGCGGCGTTCGCGGTGCGCTCCATCAGCGCGTAGTCGATCGATATGTCGGTACTGCGCGCATAGGCGTCGGCCTGCAGTCGAAAGAAGCAGCCGTCGGCGGCGCCGGCGCGCACCGCCGGCTCGCAGGCGGCCAGCACCTCGGGCGCGTGCGCACCCATCTCGTCGATCAGCTGCTGGCAGCGGAAGACGAACATGCCGCTGTTCCAGAAGCAATCGCCGCCATCGACCAGCCGTGTTGCCGTCTTGCGGTCCGGCTTCTCGATGAAGCCCTGTATCCGGCGCACGCCACCCGCCATCGCGCCGGCCGCCTGCAGGTAGCCGAAACCGGTTTCCGGCGACTGCGGCGGTATGCCGAAGGTCATCAGCAGTCCTTCGGCCGCCGAGCGCGCAGCGAGGCGGACTGCCGCCGTGAAAGCGGCCGCATCGCGTACCACATGGTCGGACGGCAGCACCAGCATCAGCGCATCGCCGTACTCCTGCGCCAGCTTCAGCGCCGCGCTGCAGAGCGCCGGCGCCGTGCCGCGCTGCACCGGCTCGAGCATCAGCGTGGCATTGTCGATGCCGATCTCGTTTAGCTGCTCGCTGACGATGAAGCGCGTCGCTTCGCCGGTCAGCAGCAGCGGCGCCGCCGTGTCGAGCGCGGCGCAGCGCTGCAGGGTCTGCTGCAGCAGGCTGTGCTGTCCCTGCAGCCGAAGGAACTGCTTCGGAAAACTCTCGCGCGACAGCGGCCAGAGCCGCGTGCCGGATCCTCCGCACAGGACGACGGGCACCAGGGGTAAGCGATCCATCGGATTCGGTCCTCGGAAAAGGGGCGGTCAGGCGTGTGCGGCGAGCGAGGACGACGGTCAGTAGGCGTTGTTCCCCGTCCAGCCCTTGAAGGCGGTCCAGAGGATGATCTTCAGGTCCATCCAGAACGACCAGTGCTGTATGTAATACAGGTCGAACTCGATGCGCCGTGCCATTTTTTCCTCGGTGTCCGTCTCGCCGCGGTAACCGTTAATCTGCGCCCATCCGGTAATGCCCGGTTTGACGCGATGCCGCTGCATGTACATCGCCAGCTTGTCCTTGTACAAATCGTTGTGAACCAGCGCATGCGGCCGCGGCCCCACAACCGACATGTCGCCAGCCAGCACATTGAAGAACTGCGGCAATTCGTCGAGGCTGGTGCGGCGCAGGAAGCGGCCCAGCGGAGTGATGCGCGGATCGTCTTTCGTTGCCTGCGTGATCCGTCCCGCGGCTTCCTGGTGGATCTTCATGCTGCGAAACTTCAGTACCTTGAAGCGGCGCCCGTTCAGTCCCAGCCGGGGCTGGCTGAAGAAAACCGGGCCAGGCGAGGTGAGCTTGATGGCCAGCGCAATGCCGACCAGCAGCGGCGATATCGCTAGCAGCACGCCGGCGGCAAACAGGCGGTCGAACAGTTCCTTGGCCATGCCCAGCATGCCGGTGTTGGCCGGGTGATTCAGCTCGACGACCGGCATGCCAAGGAACTCGACCGTGCGGTGGCTCAGTATCGTCATCGCAGCCACGTCGGGCACCCAGCGGATGTCGACCAGCTCGTTGCGCAACAGGTATTGCAGCTCCTGCAGCTTGGCCGACTCGGCCAGCGGCAGCGTAATCCAGACTTCATGTACTTGATGCCGGGCCACCGCCTCGTGAATGTCGTGGAACGACGCCAGCGCCTCGATGCGCTCGTCGATCGGCACCCCGCCTTCGCTATCGTAGGTGGCGACGACGTTGTAGCCGGTCCATTGCTGCTCCAGCGCCCGCTTGTGCAGCTCGCGGCCCGTGCTGCCGTAGCCGACGATCACCACGCGCTTGTTGTTGAGCCCATGTGCGCGCAGGCTCGACAGCGTCGAGTACAGCAGCGAGCGCGACAATACCAGCGCCGTCAGCGACAGCAGGTACCAGACCGCTACCCAGATGCGCGACAAATCGCCGAGCTGGCGTATCAGGAAGCCGAACACTACGCCGGTGGTGAGCACCACCAGAACCGCGAGCGCGGCATGGCCCGACATCAGGAGCAGCGAGCGCCCCCGCCACGATGAATACAGATCAAAGCGCGGGAACACGGCCGCCGCCAGCGCACAGCAGAAGTACAGCACCGCCGCATGCACGGGCGGCAATTGCCCGACCGTGGTCGAGAAGCACAGCAGCGCGGCCACGCTGCCGGCCGCATACACGGCCAGCACGTCGCTCGCACGGACCAGATATTCGAGGCGAGGGGAATTGCGTTCTATCAGGTCATGCATGCGCGCCGCCATGGTCGGGTAGATGTGCATGCCGTGTCGGTCGAACTGATGACCGCAGGCATTCCGAAGCGATTGGAGCGCTTGCGATTTTTATAAGTGCCTGAAGTTGGGTGGCGTCAACACTCGTGTCCGCCGGTTAATGACCGCTCTCGCTGCGGTATGATCCCGCGCATGAACGAGAACACCACGCAACAACCCGACCTGTATGCATTGGTCGGCGGCGACGACAAGCTGCGCGAACTGGTCGACCGCTTCTACGACCTGATGGATCTGGAGCCGCAATTCGCCGCGCTGCGGGCGATGCATCCGCCGTCGCTCGACGGTTCGCGCGACAAGCTGTACCGCTTTTTGTCAGGCTGGACCGGCGGTCCGGATATCTACACGCAGAAGTACGGCCAGCCTTTCCTGCGGGCGCGGCACCTGCCGTTTGCGATCGCATCCAGAGAGCGCGACGACTGGCTCACCTGCATGCTGCTGGCGATGCGCGAACTGGGCTACGGGGAAGAGAGGGAAGACCTGCTGCTGCAGGCCTTCTTCAGGACGGCGGACTGGATGCGCAACAAGGCCGGCTGAGCAGCTGCTTCAGATCAATCCGCGGAAGGGAATCACGCGTACCGTCATGCCGGCATCGATCTGTCCGGCGTCATGATCGAGCACCACGATGCAGTTCGCCTCCGACATCGAGCTCAGGATGCCGGAGCCCTGCGCGCCGGTCAGCTGCACGCTTGCCGCGCCGCCCGACTCTGAACTCAGCACGCCGCGCTGGTATTCCGTGCGCCCCGGGCGCTTGTGTATCGTCTCGGTACTGGTGGCCCGCAGCATCGGCAAGGGTGGCAGGTGCGCTCCCTGCAACGCGAACAGCGCATCGCGCGCGAAAAAATAGAAGCTCGCCATCACCGCGACCGGATTGCCCGGCAGGCCGAAGAACAGCGCGTTCCTGCCCTCAACGGCGAGGCGGCCGAAAGCCATTGGCCGTCCGGGGCGCATCGCGACTTTCCAGAACAGCACCTCGCCCAGGCGCGCCATCATGTCCTTCGTATAGTCGGCGTCGCCGGCCGACACGCCGCCAGTGGTGATCACCGCATCGGCCTGCCTGCCTGCATCGCGCAGCGCGGCTTCCAGCGCCAATGGGTCGTCGCGTACCACGCCGAGATCGATTGCATCGAAGCCTGCGCGCTCAAGCATCGCCTGCAGCGTGTAGCGGTTGCTGTCGTAGACGCAGCCCGCGTCCAGCGGCTGGCCGATCGACCGCAGCTCGTCGCCGGTAGAGAAAAAAGCCACGCGCAGCCGGCGCATGACCGTGACTTCGCCGATGCCGAGCGACGCGATCAGGCCGAGGTCGGCAGGCGTGAGCATCCGTCCCGCGGGCAGCGCGAGCGAGCCGGCGGCCAGGTCCTCGCCTGCGAGGCGGCGGTTGGCGCCGGGTACGACGGTACCGGCCGCAATGAGCACCGAGACATCGTTCGCGTCTTTCACCCGCTCCTGCGGAATCACGCAGTCGCAGCCGCGCGGGATGACCGCACCCGTCATGATGCGGACGCATTCGCCGGCGCGCACTTCCTGCGGATACGGATGGCCGGCGT
>JAMNXS010000053.1 GCA_023653025.1 Burkholderiaceae bacterium | reverse complement strand
TCATATTGGACACCATCGGTCAGCGAAGATTCGTAGGCGCGGTTGACTGCTTCCTTGATCATCAGGACCGACGGCAGCGACATCGATGCAATGACAGTCGCGGCACTCACGGCCTCTTCCATCAGCTTGTCGGCCGCCACGATGCGCGACACCAGTCCCGCGCGCTCAGCTTCGACCGCATCCATCATCCGCGCCGTCAGGCACATGTCCATGGACTTCGACTTGGAGACAGCCCGCGGCAGCCGCTGCGTGCCGCCTGCTCCCGGCATGATGCCCAGCTTGATCTCCGGCTGCCCGAATCTGGCCGTATCGGCCGCGATGATGAAGTCGCACATCATTGCCAGTTCGCAGCCTCCGCCCAGCGCAAACCCTGCGACCGCCGCGATGACCGGCTTGCGTACCTGACGGATCTGCTCCCAGTTGCGCGTGATGTAGTCGCCCTTGAAGACATCCATGTAGGTATAGGAAGCCATGGCGCCGATGTCGGCGCCGGCCGCGAACGCCTTTTCGCTGCCGGTGATGATCATGCAGCCGATCTGCTCGTCGGCGTCGAAGGCGCGCAGCGCATGCCCGAGCTCGTCCATCAACTGGTCGTTGAGCGCGTTCAGCGCCTTGGGGCGGTTGAGTCGGATGATGCCGACCTTGCCCTCGGTGGCGACAAGGATGTTTTCGTAGTTCACGTCTCGCTCCTTTGTTTTTGTGAAAAGTGAAGTGGGCGGATTGTAGCTCGCGCTGCCGGCGAATTACCTGTCGCGGCCTTGACATGAGTCCATGGCTCTCTATGGTGAATCCATTACCTTCGTCACCTTCTCATTCATCCCGCCCGCCATGCCGACAGAATTTGCCGAAATCCGGGAGACGCAGCGCGCGCTGCGCCAGCACTCGCAATGGCTGCTCAGTTGCCCGGACGATCATGTCCCCGATGTCTACCTCGAAGTGATCCGTGCGACGGAGCGGATGTTCTGCCTCGAGCAGGAGCTGATGGAAAGCTTCGCCTTCCCGGTGCGGCAGTTGCATCTGGAGCAGCATGCCCGCGTGTTGCAGGGACTGCATTGCGTGCACGGGGAGGTGATGCGCGGCGCGGCGGACCGCGGCCGTCTGGCCGGCGGACGGCTGCTGATGGACTGGCTGCATTTGCACCGGGACACGCTGGATGCCAGCTTCGATATCTGGGTCGATTACTGCCGGAGCGGGCTGATCGACCCGTACGATCCCGGGTCCCGCGACCCTGATTCGCCCGGCCCGCTCACTGCGCACTGACTGCGAGCGCCGACGGCAGCAGCACCCACATCTGGCCCGACTGCTTCATCCGTCCGGCCAGTTCGCCGGCATCCGGGCCGAAGCCCCAGAAGAAATCCGCGCGAACCGGGTTGCGGATCGCGCCGCCCGTGTCCTGGGCCAGCATCAGGCGCCGCAGCGGTGCCGTGCTGTTGGGCTGCGTCGTCGCCAGGAAAACCGGCGCCCCCAGCGGGATGTAGAGCGGGTCGATGGCGATCGATCGCCGGGGCGTCAACGGCACGCCGAGCGCCCCCTTCGGCCCTGCAGCGGGATCGGTAATTTTCTCTTCGCGGAAAAAGACGTAGCTCGGGTTCGCCTGCAGCAATTCCTGCACCCGGCCGGGATGGGCCGCAGCCCATGCCTTGATGCCCTGCATCGATGCCTGCTCCAGCGTGAGTTCGCCGCGGTCGACGAGATAACGGCCGATCGACCGATACGGATGGCCGTTCTGGTCGGCATAGGCGACGCGGACGATCTCCTTGCCCTCCTCCAGCAGCACCCTGCCCGAGCCCTGCACCTGCAGGAAAAACGCTTCGATAGGATCATCGACCCACAGCAACTCCGCGCCGGCCAGCCGGTTCTGCTGCTCGAGCTCGGCGCGGCTGTAATAGGGAACGACGCGATTGCCGACGACCCGCCCCCGCAGGCGCAGGTGCTTCAACTCCGGATAAAGGCCTGCGAGGTCGATCGTCAGCAGATCGGCCGGCGCACGGTGCAGCGGCGTGCGGAACGGACCGCTGCGGTTGCGCGAACCGCGCAGCAGGGGCTCGTAATAGCCGGTCACGGTGCCGGTGAGGCTGCCGTCGAGGTTGCGCACCTGATGCGGGACGAAACGCTCCTCGATGAACCGGCGCACCGCAGCGGAGTCCGACGGGTCGACCGATGCCGCGCTCGCGCAAGCCTCCCGCCAGCCCATTCGCGCCGCCAGTGCGCCACAGGAAGCCAGCAGGGCCGGCCAGGCCTCACGGACGTCGTCGTCCTGCCAGCCCGGCAGATCGGCGTAGGCGACTGCCCGCAGGACATCGGCCTGCCTGACGGGCGGCACGGCAGTAGCAGGCGTCGGTGCTGAAGTCTGGGCCGGGGTCGGCGGCGGCATTCGAACTGACGGAGCGCGGACTGACGGTGTCGTTACCGGCGGCGCCGACGGAGGCGTGGCACAGGCGGCGAGCAGCAGCGCGACTGCGGACACGAACAAAGTTACACTGGCGCGCTGGATCGATCGAGGCACGATGATATGTGGTTGCTGATACTTGAAGCCGGGCTGGCGCTCGGATTGCTGGTCTTCCTGGTGTGGTGGACGATGTTCTCGGGACGCAAGGACGACGACTGAGCCGGCACCTCAATGGAGAGTGCGCGGCAGGGCCAGCGCAAACTCCGGGATCCTCGCCTCGAAACGCTCGCCGTCCTCGGCCACGCAGAAATACTCGCCCAGCATAGAGCCCTGCGGCGTAGCCAGCGAAGTGCCGCTGGTGTACTCGAACTGCTCGCCTGGCTTCAGCAGCGGCTGGTGGCCGACGACCCCGAGGCCGCGCACTTCCTGCACCTGGTCGTTGGCGTCCCGGATCACCCAGTGGCGCGCAATCAGCTGAGCGGCCACCGTGCCGGTATTCCTGATCGTGACCGCGTACGCGAACACATACAGCGACCGCTCGGGATCGGACTGGTCCGCCAGATATTGCGACTTGACCGTGACGGTCATCTCGTATGCAGCCATCGTCGACCACGTCTCCTGACATTTTGCCAAGACCGGATTGCACACCAATTCAGCCGCCGTCGCAAGCGAAAGCGGCAGGTACAATGCGGGCCTTATCCTCCGGAAGACTCGTATGAGCACTTATCGCATCGCCCCCAGCATCCTCTCCGCCGATTTCGCCCGCCTCGGCGAGGAGGTCCGCCATGTCGTCGCCGCCGGCGCCGACATCATCCATTTCGACGTAATGGACAATCACTATGTCCCCAACCTGACCATTGGGCCGCTGGTGTGCGAAGCGATCCGGCCGCATGTGCAGGTGCCGATCGACGTACACCTGATGGTCAAGCCGGTCGATCGCATCATCCCGGACTTTGCCAAGGCCGGCGCCAACATCATCAGCTTCCATCCGGAAGCCAGCGAACACATCGACCGCACCCTGCAGCTGATCCGCGACCACGGCTGCAAGGCCGGCCTCGTGTTCAATCCGGCCACGCCGCTGCACAGCCTCGAACACGTGATGGACAAGCTCGACCTGATCCTCATCATGTCGGTCAACCCGGGGTTCGGCGGGCAGTCCTTCATTCCCGAGGCGCTGAAAAAGATCGCGAAGGTACGCGAGATGATCGACGCCAGCGGGCGCGAGATCATGCTTGAAGTAGATGGTGGCATCAAGGCCGAGAACATCGCCGCCGTGGCCCGGGCGGGCGCCGACACCTTTGTCGCCGGCTCGGCCATTTTCGGCAAGCCCGATTACAAGGCCGTCATCGACGCCATGCGCAGCCAGCTCGCGGCCGTATGAGCATGACCGCAAACCAGCCGCTGGCCGGCATCCGCGCGGCCATCATCGACCTCGACGGCACCATGGTCGATACCGCGCCCGACTTCCGGGTGGCGATCAACCGCATGCGCGCCGAGCTCGACCTCGCTCCGCTGCCGATCGAGACCATCATCGAATTCGTCGGCAAGGGCTCGGAGAACCTGATGCGCCGCGTGCTGGGCGTTGATTTCGACGCCGCCGAGGTCGAGCGGCGCTTCGGCAGCGCGCTGGCGGCCTACCAGCGCCACTATGCCGACATCAACGGCGACCACAGCGCCGTCTACGAAGGCGTGCACGAGGGACTGGCTGCCATGCGGTCGGCCGGGATCCGGCTGGCCTGCGTCACCAACAAGCCGATCGCCTTTGCGACGCCGCTGCTGCAGAAGACCGGACTGGCCGGCTTCTTCGAGGTGACCTACGGCGGCGACTCGCTGCCGACGAAAAAGCCGGATCCGCTGCCGATGCTGACCGTCTGCCGAGACTTTGCGCTGGAACCGTCGGCCGTGGTCGCCATCGGAGACTCCTCCAACGATGCCGAGGCGGCGCGCGCCGCAGGATGCAAAAGTTTGACGGTTCCCTATGGGTACAACCACGGCAAGCCGGTTCACTCGATAGACTCGGATGGTATAGTCGCGACATTGCTCGATGCCGCCCGACTGCTGGCTGCCTGATTCCCCAACTCCCGACCATGTTTCTCGTCAATAAACCGAAGCTGATCCCGCTGGGTGCCTTTGAGGCCTGGCTGTGGCGACGCTGGCATGCGCTGATCGCCTGATCGCCCTGCCGCCGGCCCCGCACGGCCGACCGGATTTATTGGACACCCCGCCGCGCCCCGTACAATAGCGGCCCGGAGAGATACATGACCGAACTCGAATTCACATCGCTGGCCGCCGAGGGCTACAACCGCATCCCGCTGGTCGCCGAAGCCTTCGCCGACCTCGAAACGCCCCTCACGCTTTACCTGAAACTCGCGCAACCGCAGAACCAGGGCAGGAACACCTTCCTGCTCGAGTCCGTCGTCGGCGGCGAGCGCTTCGGTCGCTACTCCTTCATCGGCCTGCCGGCCAGCACGCTGCTGCGCTCCTTCGGCAAGCGCACCGAAGTCGTCCGCAACGGGCAGGTCGTCGAGACCGCGCACGAGAATCCGCTCGACTTCATCGGCGAATTCCAGAAGCGCTACAAGGTCGCGCTCAGCCCGGGCATGCCGCGCTTCTGCGGCGGCCTCGCCGGCTACTTCGGCTACGACGCCGTGCGCTTCATCGAGCGCCGGCTCGAAGACACCGCGCCGCCGGACGACCTGCAGGTACCGGACATCCAGCTGCTGCTGACCGAGGAACTGGCCGTCATCGACAACCTGTCCGGCAAGCTGTACCTGATCGTCTATGCCGACCCGACTCAACCCGAGGCCTACCCCCGCGCCAGGCAGCGGCTGAAAGACTTGCGCGCGATGCTGCACCGTCCGGTCGACGTGCCGGTCACCACCGGCTCGGTCCGTACCGAAGCCATCCGCGACTTCAAAAAAGAAGACTTCCTGACGGCCGTGCTGAAGGCCAAGGACTACATCATGGCCGGCGACCTGATGCAGGTGCAGGTCGGCCAGCGCATCCGCAAGCCCTATGTCGATTCGCCGCTGTCGCTGTACCGCGCGCTGCGCTCGCTGAACCCGTCGCCCTACCTTTACTTCTACAATTTCGGCGACATGCAGATCGTCGGCAGTTCGCCGGAGATCCTCGTGCGCAACGAAGCCACGCGCGACGGACAGCGCAAGGTCACCATCCGCCCGCTGGCCGGTACCCGCCCGCGCGGCGCCACGCCCGAGCAGGATGCGCAGCTGGCGAAAGAACTGCTGGCCGATCCGAAGGAGATCGCCGAGCACGTCATGCTGATCGACCTCGCCCGTAACGACATCGGCCGCATCGCCGACATCGGCAGCGTCAAAGTCACCGACAAGTTCGTGATCGAAAAGTACTCGCATGTGCAGCACATCGTCTCCAACGTCGAGGGCACGCTGAAGTCCGGCATGAGCAACCTCGACGTGCTGCGCGCCACCTTCCCGGCCGGCACCCTGTCGGGCGCGCCGAAAGTGCGCGCGATGGAACTGATTGATGAACTTGAGCCTGTGAAGCGCGGCATCTACGGCGGCGCCTGCGGCTACATGTCCTTCGGCGGCGAAATGGACCTCGCCATCGCCATTCGCACCGGCGTCATCAAGGACGGCATGCTGTACGCGCAGGCGGCAGCCGGCGTGGTCGCGGATTCGGTACCGGAAATGGAATGGCTTGAGACAGAAAACAAAGCGCGCGCGGTATTGAGGGCGGCGGAGCAGGTGCAAGACGGCCTCGATGGAGAACTGTGATGCTCATCCAACTTGAAGCGCGCTTTGTTTCGGTGGAGGCTAACCTGCACGCAGTGCAGGTTAAGCGCAGCGGCCGGAACCAAAACATTGCCCGCGCCGTTTTGAGGGCGGCGGAGCAGGTGCAAGACGGCCTCGATGGAGAACTGTGATGCTGCTGATGATCGACAACTACGATTCGTTCACCTACAACCTCGTCCAGTACTTCGGCGAGCTGGGCGAAGACGTCCGCACTTTCCGCAACGACGAGATCACGCTCGACGACATCGAGAAGCTGAACCCGACCCGCATCTGCATCTCGCCCGGCCCCTGCACGCCGCATGAAGCCGGCGTCTCGGTCCCGGTACTTCAGCATTTCGCGGGCAGGAAGCCGATTCTCGGCGTCTGCCTCGGCCACCAGAGCATCGGCGCGGCCTTCGGCGGCAAGGTGATCCGTGCGAAGGAAGTTATGCACGGCAAGACCTCGCCGATCGAGCACACCGGCGCCGGCGTGTTCGCAGGCCTGCCCAGCCCCTATACGATCATCCGCTACCACTCGCTGGCCATCGAGCGCGAATCGCTGCCCGACTGCCTCGAGGTCACCGCATGGACGGCCGACGGCGAGATCATGGGCGTGCGGCACAAGCAGTTCCAGGTCGAGGGCGTGCAGTTCCATCCCGAATCCATCCTGTCCGAGCACGGGCATGCGCTGCTGCAGAATTTCCTGAAGACCTGACGGAGACCCCGATGACGCTGACGCCGCAACAGGCCCTGCTCCGCTGCATCGAGCACCGCGAGATCTTCCACGACGAGATGCTCGCGCTGTTCCGCCAGATCATGGGCGGCGAGATGTCGCCGGTGATGATCGCCGCGCTGACCATGGGCCTGCGCGTAAAGAAGGAAACCATCGGCGAGATCGCCGCGGCCGCGCAGGTGATGCGCGAGTTCGCCGCCAAGGTCGACGTGGCCGATGCCGACCAGCTGGTCGACATCGTTGGCACCGGCGGCGACGGGGCCAACACTTTCAACATCTCGACCGCATCGATGTTCGTGGTCGCCGCCGCTGGCGCGCGCGTGGCCAAGCACGGCGGCCGCAGCGTGTCGTCCTCATCCGGCAGCGCCGATGCGCTCGAGGCGCTGGGAGTCAACATCGACCTGCAGCCGGCGCAGGTGGCCGCGTCGATCGACAAAACCGGCATCGGCTTCATGTTCGCGCCCAACCATCACGCCGCGATGAAACATGCGGCGCCGGTGCGCCGGGAACTTGGCGTGCGGACCATCTTCAACATCCTCGGCCCGCTGACCAACCCGGCCGGCGCGCCGAACATCATGATGGGCGTTTTCCATCCCGACCTCGTCGGCATCCAGGCGCGCGTGCTGCAGCGCCTCGGCGCGAAACATGCGCTGGTGGTCTGGGCGCGCGACAACATGGACGAGGTATCGCTGGGCGCGGCCACCATGGTCGCCGAACTGGTCGATGGCGAAGTCCGCGAGTACGACATACATCCGGAAGACTTCGGCCTGCAGATGACCTCCAGCCGCAACCTCAAGGTATCCGGTGCTACCGAATCGGTACAGAAAATCCGCGAAGCGCTCGACAATATGGCTGGCCCGGCGCGCGACATCGTGATTCTCAACTCCGGCACGGCGCTGTACGCTGCGGGTGTCGCTGCCAGCATCGCCGACGGCGTCGCACGCGCACGCGAGGCCGTCGCCTCCGGCGCCGCGCGTGCGAAGCTGGCGCAGTTCGCGGAATTCACCCAGACATTTGCAGGCAAGTAAGCGCCATGTCCGACATCCTGAACAAGATCCTCGACGTCAAGGCCGACGAAGTCGCCGCCGCCAAGAAGCACCAGGACTACGCCAGCCTGCGGCGCGACGTCGAAAGTGACCGCGAAGCGCGTGCCACCATTCGCGGCTTCGAAGCCAGTCTGCGCGCGACGGTGGCGGCCGGCAGGGCCGGCGTGATTGCCGAGATCAAAAAGGCCTCGCCTTCCAAGGGACTGCTGCGCGCCGATTTTCGTCCTGCCGACATCGCGGCCACCTACGCCGCACACGGCGCGGCCTGCCTGTCGGTGCTGACCGACGTGCAGTTCTTCCAAGGCTCGCCCGACTACCTGAAAGCCGCGCGCGCGGCCTGCGGCCTGCCCGCGCTGCGCAAGGATTTCATCATCGACCCGTATCAGGTTTACCAGGCGCGCGCCTGGGGTGCGGATTGCGTGTTACTGATCGTCGCCGCGCTCGACCACGGCCTGATGGCCGAGCTCGAGGCCTGCGCGCACGAACTGGGCATGGATGTGCTGGTGGAAGTACACGATGCCGATGAACTCGACGCGGCATTGAAGCTCAAGACGCCGCTACTGGGCATCAATAATCGCAACCTGCGCACCTTCGAGACCACGCTCGACACCACGATACGCCTGCTGCCGCGCATCGGGCCGGACCGCCTCGTCATCACCGAGTCGGCGATCGCCACGCGCGACGACGTCCGGCGCATGCGCGACCACGATGTGCATGCCTTCCTGGTCGGCGAAGCGTTCATGCGGGCGGAGGATCCGGGAGTGGAGCTGGGGCGGCTGTTTGATTGAATGTCTGGCGGCGGATTTCGCCTTCGGCTCTATCCGCCCTACGATATTCGAGACATCGTTACGAGTCCGTAGGGCGGATAGAGCCGCAGGCGAAATCCGCCGAACCACCCACCGCTACCGCGCCCGCCGCAACGGATCCAGCCGCGCCACCCACTCCCCGCCGAGCGGCAGCGGCTCCCCGCACACCATCGCGGCGACGAGCTCCCCGCACAACGGCGCACACGTCACGCCCCGCGCCCCATGCCCGAGGCTGATATACAAACCGTCCGCCACGCGCCCGACGAGTGGCACCCGGTCTTGCGTGGTCGCGCGCCAGCCGACCCGTCCGCTCTGCAATTCAAGCGCATCATCGGCGAAGCCCGGCAGCAGCCGTTGCAGCCGTCGGAAATTTTCCTCGTCATCGCTGCGCCGCGCATCGGGCTCGTCGTCGTCATGCCGGACGGTGGCGCCGATGGTGTGCATGCCGTCGATGGCCGGCGTGATGTAGCCGTCCCGGCAAACGATTTTCTGCAGCGGCCGGTCGGCACGAGCGGGAAGGCAGGATAGCTGGCCGCGGGCACGGCCGGTGGCGACGCGCACCGGGCCCAAGCCGCTGTCGAAGGCAGTGGCCAGCACGACGAGCGGCGCATCCAGCGCCGCGCCATCGGCCAGCGTCATGCGCCAGCCGTCGTCGCGCTTGTCCAGCGCCACGACGCTCGCGCCGCTGCGCACGGTAATGAGCGGATGATCCAGCAGCGCGGCCACCAACATTGGCGGCGCCACCCAGCCGGCCTGCGGCAGATGAAAGCCGGATTCGGCCGGCAACGCCCCGCACAGCCGCGCAGCGGATGACACGTCCACCGGCTCCAACCAGTCCGTCCCCGAGCGCATCGCCTGCGCCGTCATCTTGTAGTGCTTGCGCTCGTCGCGCGCAATGCGCAGCACGCCGCACCACGCATGCCGGACCGACGGCGCCTGTCTGCCGATCCACCGCTGCAGCCAGGTCGTGCCTGCTGCCGAGAGCTCCGTCACCGGATTGTCCGCGCCGCCCGGCTCGGGGCGCACCACGCCCACCGGATTGCCCGAGCCGCCACCGGCCGGCTGGTCGCGCTCGAGCACCGTGACGGCGATGCCGCGCCGGGCGAGCTGCCGGGCCGCGCTCGCGCCGGCGATCCCCGCGCCGACGACCACGGCCATCGACGGCGTCTCCGGCGACGACGATGTCTCGGCTGCCGGCCAGCGCGCGGCCAGGCTGTCGCGCTTGCCGCCGAAACCCGGACGCTTGCCGACGACGAAGCCCTGCCCCGCCAGCGCGCGGCGCACGGCACCGGCGACACACCAGCTCGCCAGCCGTGCGTCCGGCGCGGCCCGTGCGGCGAGATCGCCCAGCACCCCGGGCGACCACATGTCCGGGTTGCGGTCCGGCGCAAAGCCGTCGAGGTAAAACGCGTCGAAACGACCGGCCACCCGGGGCAGGACGTCGGCAATATCGCCGAAGGCCAGCGTCAACGTGACCTGATCATCCAGTTCCAGCGCGTGAAATCCCGGCAGCAGGACCGGCCAGTGCGACAGCAGCCGCTCGGCCAGCGGGCGCAGCGCCGCTGCCATCGACGGCTCCGCGCCGGCGAGACTGCATTGCAGCGCGGACCGCAGATCGGCAGGCGTGAACGGGTGTTTTTCGATGGCGACGTAATGCAGTCTCGCCGCCGTACCCGCGGCCTTCAGCGCGGCCCAGGTGGCGAGAAAATTCACGCCCAGTCCGAAGCCCGTCTCCAGCAGCCGCAGGCAGCGCTTGCGACGCCAGCGCGCCGGCAGGTCGCAGCCGTCGATGAACACGGCACGCGCCTGCCCCCATGCTCCGCTGCGACTTGCGTACACGTCGCCGAATTCGGGCGCATAGATGCGGCCGTCGGCGCTGCCCTGCCAGTGCGCAGGCTGTATCGCGGGCGTGCCCATGACTGCCGACTACTTGCAGCGGCCTTCGAAGATCAGCATCGACGTCGGCATCTCGAGCGTGTCGCTGACCGTGCCGCGCTCGCGGTCGATGACGACGCGGCGGTAGGCCTGCTGCGGCGTCAGGCCGTGGCAGCTGATCTCCTGCTCGCCGCGCTCGCACGCGAGGCCATCGAGCCGGCCGCCGTCGATGCGGTAGCTGCGTCGCTCGTCGGCCGGCGTGGTGGACTGCGCGCCGCGATGCACGAAGCGGGTCTTGCCGGCGCAGTCATACGCCGGCTCGCCGGCCAGCGCCACCGCGGGCAACAACAGAATCAGGAGGAATCTCATGGCGGGGCTTCCGAGGATGAGGCCGCATCATACAACGTGCCCGTCCGGCAGCGTCGGCCGGACTCTGGCACACTGCGGCCACGTCATTCCATCGGTAACGCCATGAAAAAAATCGCCGCGCTGCTCCTGCTGCTGACCGCTGTTCCCGCCGCCGCCCAGGGCTGGGTGCGCTATGCGCAAACCGACGAAGCCAACTTCTATTTCGACAGCCTGCGCACGCGCAAGATGGGCGATACCGCCTTCGTCTGGGATTTGCACGACTTGAAAACGGCAGACCGGGACGGCCAGGGCAAAAGTTACCGCTCGGCCCTGTATGCCACCGAGTACCAGTGCCGCGCCCGCAAGCACCGCTGGCTGGGCGTCACGCGGCATGTGGAGCCGATGGGCAAGGGCGCGGCCGTGGCCGAAGAAGCCGGCGCCGGCGACTGGCTCGAGACGCGGCCGGATTCACTGGCGGGACAGTTGTTCAATCACATCTGCGAGTAAGTGCTCGGGTTCATCGCGGACCGCCAGCCTGTCGTTGAAGCCCGACACATCCTGCTCGGTAAAATTGCCGGCACGCATGCGCAGCCGGCCCACTGAGAAGACTGCAAGCCAAAAAAACCGGGGCTCCAGCCCTGCCCACTCTGGCAAGCGCTGGAGCCCCGGGCGGGATGAAAAGGGCGAGCTTTACTGCAGGCTCGACAGGGGCCGGGCGTTGTCCGCCATGCCGGGCTCTGCCTGCAGGTGGGAAGACTTGAGGGCGACGGCCGACAGCACCTGCTGGAGCTGACGCGACAACTGGGCGACATCGGCGTTCTCCTTCAGGGCTGGGAAAAGTCTTTGCTGTTTTCAGAATATTAATCAGCCAGCAAATGCCTCGGCAAGCGGCGGCCCTGATCGCATTAACCGCGCCTTGCTCACACTGTGGAAAAGGCACAACGACGTCAATCGCTGAAGCCAGAGTGCGAGGATTCACTTTAGTGACTTGCGTCGTGAGGCCCTCCAGCAACCCCACCGACGGCTTGCAGTGGGGCACCCGCCATGGCGCATCGGCGCCCCATCGGCGTGTGCGCTGCTGAGTGTTCACTCTTTGGCTTGACGCGCTGGCGCCAAAGGTTAAACATTGTGAACTCGAAAGCTTCGGAACCACTGCTTCGCTCACCGCGCAGCCTGCCGCATGCACATCGCCCTCGTCGACAACGACCCACAGCAACGCGCCCGGATGGTCGATGCGCTCGATGCCGACGGCTGGTCCTGCCGGGTGTTCGACAACCTGAACCGGGCGGCCGCCCATCTGAAAGCGGGTAACATCGACTTGCTGGTCTTTCACTGGCAGCCGGAAAGCGAGGGCTTACGCGCGTTACTTGCGGCGCGGCAGGCGGCCTCGCTGCTGCCGGTGCTGCTGGTGGCGGGCCACGCCGGCGAGCAGGAACTGACCGAGGCGCTGGCCGACGGGCTGACCGATTTTGTTGCAAGGCCGGTACGCAAGGCCGATCTGCTACTGCGCGCGCGCGTGCTGGTCAGCCGCGCCAACCCTGCCCGGCTGGTCGCAAAGACGCTGGAATTCGGCGATTTCCGGTTCGATGCCCGCAGCGGCCGGCTGACCCGGCATGACGAGGCGATACCGCTGACGCAAAAGGAATTCGACCTCGCGCTGCTGTTTTTCCGGAACCTGGGCCGGCCGCTGTCGCGCGCCACCATCCACGAGGCGGTGTGGCCACAGGAGGCGGAATTCAGCTCGCGCACGATGGATACTCACGTTTCGCGGGTCAGAAACAAGCTGGGCTTGCGGCCGGAGAACGGATTCCGGCTGGCACCGGTCTATAGCTACGGCTACCGCCTGGAGCAATTAGGCGGCCCAAAAGAGTAATCGGTCATCGGCCACGGGTATAATACCCTTCGTCAAATCCTCCGGATTTCCACGCATGCAACTGCTCGCCGTCGGGCTCAACCACACCACGGCTCCCGTCTCGCTGCGCGAGAAAGTGGCCTTTCCTGCCGACCAGCTGGGTCAGGCGGTGGCCTCGGCCTGTGCGTGGTTCGGCAATGTCGGGCAACGCGCGCAGGAAACCGCGATCCTCTCGACCTGCAACCGCACCGAAATTTACGGTGCGAGCGCCAATGACGGCAACATCGATGCCGCGCTCGATCAGACCGCGCATTTCGTTGCCGATTATCACAAGCTGTCCTTTGCCGACCTACGTCCCTATCTGTACGCGCTGCCGCAGGACGAAGCGGTGCGCCATGCGTTCCGCGTCGCCTCCGGCCTCGACTCGATGGTGCTGGGCGAGCCGCAGATTCTCGGCCAGATGAAGGACGCGGTGCGCCAGGCCGAAGCGGCCGGCGGGCTGGGCACCTACCTGCACCAGATGTTCCAGCGCACTTTTGCCGTCGCCAAGGAAGTGCGCTCGACCACCGAAATCGGCGCCCACAGCGTGTCGATGGCCGCCGCCGCCGTGCGGCTCTCGCAGCGCATCTTCGACAGCCTGTCCGGGCAGCATGTGCTGTTCATCGGCGCCGGCGAGATGATCGACCTCTGCATCACGCATTTCGCCGCCCAGCATCCGAGGAGCCTGACGGTGGCCAACCGCACGCTCGAGCGCGCCGAAGCGCTAGCGCACCGCTTCGGTGGGCGCGCGATGCGGCTCGGCGAACTGGCCGACCAGCTCGCGCATTTCGATGTCGTGGTCTCGTGCACGGCGTCGTCGTTGCCGATCATCGGGCTCGGCATGGTCGAGCGCGCGGTCAAGACGCGCCGCCACAAGCCGATGTTCATGGTCGATCTGGCCGTGCCGCGCGACATCGAATCCGAGGTCGGCCGGCTGGACGATATTTTCCTGTACACCGTCGACGATCTCGGTGCGGCGGTGCAGATCGGCATCGAGAACCGGCAATCCGCGGTCGCGCAGGCCGAAGCCATCATCGAGACTCGGGTGCAGGCTTTCATGCACTGGCTCGACAGCCGGGCGCTGGTGCCGCTGATCCAGGACCTGCAGGAATCGAGCGAGCAATTGCGCCGCGCCGAACTCGAGCGCGCCCGCAAGCTGCTGGCCAGGGGCGAGGATGTCGATGCGGTGCTGGAAGCCCTGTCCAAGGGGCTGACCGCCAAGTTCCTGCACGGCCCGCAGCAGGCGCTGCACAGCGCCGACGCCGGCGAGCGCGCCCGCCTCGCGCAGTGGCTGCCGCAGCTGTTCCGCACCCGGCGCTAGCGACGGCCGTTGCTGCCCACGCCCGGCCGGGGCATGGACCACGGCCGTCAGATCACCGCTCTTCCCTCCGCTCTCCCGATGAAACCCTCTCTGCTCGCGAAGCTCGACCAGCTCACGCACCGACTCGAAGAAGTCGGCGCGCTGCTGACGCAGGAAAACGCGACCGCCGACATGGACCAGTACCGCAAGCTCACGCGCGAGCATGCCGAACTCGAGCCGCTGGTTGCCGTGCATGCGCAATGGACGCAGGCGCGGGAAGACATACGCGCCGCGCAAGACATGCTGGCCGATCCGGAGATGAAGGCTTTCGCCCAGGAGGAGTTGTCATCGGCGCAGGAACGCTCGGATGCGCTCGAGCTCGAACTGCAGAAAATGATGCTGCCGAAAGACCCGAACGACGAGCGCAACATTTTTCTCGAGATCCGTGCCGGCACCGGCGGCGATGAGTCGGCGCTGTTCGCCGGCGACCTGCTGCGCATGTACACGCGCTATGCCGAGCGCCAGCGCTGGCAGGTCGAGATGGTGTCGGAGTCGGCGTCGGAGCTGGGCGGCTACAAGGAAGTGATCGTGCGCATCGTCGGCCACGGCGCCTACTCGCGGCTGAAGTTCGAGTCCGGCGGCCACCGCGTGCAGCGGGTGCCGGCCACCGAGGCGCAGGGCCGCATCCATACCTCGGCCTGCACGGTGGCGGTGATGCCGGAAGCCGATGAAATCGAGGACGTGAACATCAACCCGGCCGACTTGCGCATCGACACCTTCCGCGCCTCCGGCGCCGGCGGCCAGCACATCAACAAGACCGATTCCGCCGTGCGGATCACGCACCTGCCGACCGGCATCGTGGTTGAGTGCCAGGATGACCGCAGCCAGCACAAGAACAAGGCGCAGGCGATGAAGGTGCTGGCGACCCGCATCAAGGACGTGCAGCTGCGCGAGCAGCAGGCGAAGGAGGCGGCCACCCGCAAGTCGCTGGTCGGATCCGGCGACCGCAGCGAGCGCATCCGCACCTACAATTTCCCGCAGGGCCGGATGACGGACCACCGGGTCAACCTGACGCTGTACAAGCTCGAGGCGATCATGGAAGGCGACCTCGACGAACTGACGACGGCGCTGATGGCCGAGCATCAGGCGGAGTTGCTGGCGGCGCTGGCGGATTGATGATGACGGTCGGAGTCTCAAAGACACAGGATCCCGGCCTGCGACTTTTATCGACGAGAAAGCTCGGTTGAAACCTTGAGAGCCATGACACGATCAAGCAAACCCCTCCTCCTCACCGCCCTCGGCTGCATCGCCCTGCTCGGCGTCGGCCTCTACCTGCAGCTGGTGCTCGAGATGCTGCCCTGCCCGCTGTGCATCCTGCAGCGCTATGCATTCGCGGCCACGGGCCTGATCTGCCTCGTCACGGTCGCCCTGCCGGCGGCCGCCACCCGCATCGGCGCGGCACTGGCCTGCGCGGCCTCGCTGGCCGGCGCCGGCATCGCGATCCGCCACCTGTGGGTGAAGGCGAATCCGAGCGTGTCTTGCGGCATCGATCCGCTCGAAACCTCGCTCAACCAGATCGTCATTGCCGACTGGTTTCCTGCCCTGTTCCGGGCTGACGGACTGTGCACGACCGACTACGATCCCATTCTCGGGCTGTCCATTCCGCAATGGGCGCTGGTCTGGTTCGCGATTTTCGCGCTGGCGACCGGCGCGGTCGCCGTGCTCAAGAGGCGCGGCGCATGACGATCGACGGCCTGCTGCGGCAGGCCGGCATCGACCCGATGGAGGCCCGCATCCTGCTCGCGCATGCGCTCGGCTGCACGCGCGTGCAACTGGTGACCCGCTCCAGGGATGAGCTGACGCCGCAGCAAATCAGCCATGCCGGCATGCTGCTCGAGCGGCGCCGCCAGGGCGAGCCGATTGCCTACCTGACCGGCGAGCGCGAGTTCTTCGGGCTGCGTTTCGAGGTCACGCCCGACGTGCTGATACCGCGCCATGACACCGAGCTGCTGGTGGAACTGGCCATCGAACGCTTGCCGCGGGGCGGCACGCTGCTCGATCTCGGCACCGGCTCCGGCGCCATCGCCGTGGCCGTCGCGCATGAACGGCGCGATGCGAGCGTGTCGGCCACCGACGCCAGCGAGGCCGCGCTGGCCGTCGCGCGCCGCAACGCCGAGCGCCATCGCGTGGCCGTGCGTTTTTCCGTCAGCGACTGGTGGGAACAGGTGTCCGGCCGCGTCGACCTGATCGCCAGCAATCCGCCGTACATTCCGGCCGGCGATCCGCACCTGTCGCAGGGCGACCTGCGCTTCGAGCCGCGCAGCGCGCTGACCGACGGCGGCAGCGGCCTGACCGACATCGCCGCCATCATGGCCGGCGCGCCTGCGCACCTGAACGCCGGCGGCTGGCTGCTGCTGGAACACGGCTACGACCAGGCGGCCGCCGTGCGCTCGCTGCTCGAACAGGCCGGCTGGCAGCAGGCGCAGAGCTGGCGCGACCTCGCCGGCATCGAGCGCGTGACCGGCGCGATCCGGCCACCGGAATAAGTGCTCCTGTCAAGACTGGCGCGCCCCGCCGAATTGCGTATGATCCCCGGCTTCGACGCTTTACCGATTCCTCCCCTCTGCTGACTCTCGATGTTGCCATCCATTGAACAACGCCTCGCCGGCGAACTGGCGGCCCGGACCGAACAAGTACAAGCAGCGATCGCGCTGCTCGACGAGGGCGCGACCGTGCCCTTCATCGCGCGCTACCGCAAGGAAGCCACCGGCGGCCTCGACGACATACAGCTGCGCCTGCTGGAAGAGCGCCTGAGCTATCTGCGCGAACTGGAAGCCCGGCGCGAGGCCATCGTCGCGTCGATCGAGGAACAGGGCAAGATGACGCCCGAGCTGAGGGTCGCCATTTTGTCGGCCGAGGACAAGACTCGGCTCGAAGACCTTTACCTGCCCTACCGGCCGAGGCGCCGCACCAAGGCACAGATCGCCGCCGAGGCCGGCCTCGAGCCGCTGGCCGACGCGCTGCTGAGCAATCCGCTACTCAACCCCGAAGAGGAAGCCGCGAAGTTTCTGCGGCCGGCCTTCAGCACCGAGCAGGGCGAGAACCCGGGCGTGGCCGATGCGAAAGCCGCGCTCGACGGCGCGCGCCAGATCCTGATGGAACGCTTCGCCGAGGACGCAACGCTGCTGCAGGACCTGCGCGCCTACCTGCTCGAGCATGGTGTGGTCGATACCAAGGTCATCGACGGCAAGCAGGACGCCGGCGAAAAGTTTGCCGACTATTTCGATTACTCGGAGCCGCTGGCGCAGATTCCGTCGCACCGCGCGCTAGCCATCCTGCGCGGGCGCCGCGAAGAGATGCTGACCGTCACGCTGCGCCTCGACAGCGAGGAAGAAAAGCCGACCTGGGCCGCGCCGCCCAATCCCTGCGAGAGCCGCATCGCACAGCGCTTCGGCGTCGCGCAGCGCAACCGCCCGGCCGACAAATGGCTGATGGACACGGTGCGCTGGACCTGGCGCGTGAAGATTTTCATGCACCTCGAAACCGAGCTGATGACGAAGCTGCGCGAAGACGCGGAAGCCGAAGCCATCCAGGTGTTCGCCCGCAACCTGAAGGACCTGCTGCTGGCTGCGCCGGCCGGCCCGCGCGCGACGATGGGCCTCGACCCGGGGCTGCGCACCGGCGTCAAGGTGGCCGTGGTCGATGTCACCGGCAAGGTAGTCGACACCGCGACCATTTACCCGCACCAGCCGCGCAATGACTGGGAAGGCTCGCTGCACACGCTGGCCGTGCTGGCCAAGAAGCACCAGGTGTCGCTGATCGCGATCGGCAACGGCACCGCGTCGCGCGAGACCGACCGCCTCGCACAGGACTTGGTCAAGGGCCTGCCGGAGCTGAAGCTGAACAAGATCGTCGTCTCCGAGGCCGGCGCGTCGGTGTACTCGGCCTCCGAATACGCATCAAAGGAACTGCCGGAACTCGACGTGTCGCTGCGCGGTGCGGTATCGATCGCGCGCCGCCTGCAGGATCCGCTGGCGGAGCTGGTGAAAATCGATCCGAAGTCGATCGGCGTCGGCCAGTACCAGCACGACGTGTCGCAGACGCGGCTGGCGCGCACGCTGGATGCCGTGGTGGAAGATTGCGTGAACGCGGTCGGTGTGGACGTCAATACTGCGTCCGCGCCGCTGCTGGCGCGCGTGTCGGGCCTCAACAGCAGCGTCGCGCAGAGCATCGTCAGCTACCGCGACCAGAAAGGCATGTTTGCGTCGCGCACCGCGCTACGCGACGTGCCGCGCCTAGGCGACAAGACCTTCGAGCAGGCGGCAGGCTTCCTGCGCGTGATGAACGGCGAGAATCCGCTGGATGCGTCGGCGGTGCACCCGGAATCGTACCCGCTGGTGGAAAAGATCCTGGCCGACATCCGGCGCGACGTGAAGAGCGTGGTCGGCGACAGCGGCCTGCTGAAGTCACTCGATCCGAAGCGCTACGCGGACGAGCGGTTCGGCGTGCCGACCGTGGCCGATATACTGAAGGAACTCGACAAGCCCGGCCGCGACCCGCGCCCGGCCTTCGTGACCGCGACTTTCAAGGACGGGGTCGAAGACCTCGCCGATCTGCGCCCGGACATGATCCTCGAGGGCGTGGTGACCAACGTCGCGGCCTTCGGCGCCTTCGTCGACATCGGCGTGCACCAGGATGGCCTCGTGCATATCTCGGCCTTGTCGAACCAGTATGTGAAAGACCCGCACACGGTGGTCAAGGCCGGCCAGGTCGTGAAAGTGAAAGTGCTGGAAGTGGACGTCAAGCGCAAGCGGATCGCGCTGACGATGCGGCTCGCCGACGCGGCGCCGGCGCCCGGCGAGCGGCGCGACGGCGACAGCCGCGCCGCTCGCGGTCCGCAACGGCTGGCGGCCCGCCAGCCCGGGCCGCGCCGCGACGAGGTGCCCGCCAACAGCGCTATGGCGGCCGCCTTCGCCAAGCTCAGGCGCTGACGGCACTGTTGCGGCGAATTCCCTATAATGTCGCGGTTATTTCACCCCGCCAAAGAGGACAAGGATTTATGAGCGACGTGCAATCGTGGATCAAAGAGACCGTCACCACCCACCCGGTGGTGCTGTTCATGAAAGGCACCGCACAGTTCCCGCAGTGCGGCTTTTCCGGCCGCGCGATCGAACTGCTGAAGGCCACCGGCGTCGAGAACCTGGTGACCGTGAACGTGCTGGAGGATGACGATGTCCGCCAGGGCATCAAGGAGTTCTCGAACTGGCCGACCATTCCGCAGCTGTACGTTAAGGGCGAGTTCATCGGCGGCGCGGACATCCTGAACGAGATGTACGAGTCCGGCGAGCTGCAGACCCTGATCAAGGGCTGATCGCCTTGAAGCGCCTGATCGTCGCCATCACCGGTGCGTCGGGCGCGCTGTACGGCGTGCGGCTGCTGGCGCAGCTGCAGCGCACCGAGGGCGTGGAGACGCATCTGATGATCTCGGATGCGGCCGCCCTCAACCTCCATCACGAACTCGATCTCAAGCGCAAGGACATCGAGGCGCTGGCCGACCGCGTGCACAGCGTGCGCGACATCGGTGCCTGCGTGGCAAGCGGCTCGTTCCGCTCGGACGGCATGGTGATCGCCCCGTGCTCGATGAAGACGCTGGCCTCGGTTGCGCACGGTATGTGTGACAACCTGATCACGCGCGCAGCCGACGTAATGCTCAAGGAGCGCCGCAGGCTGGTGCTGATGGTGCGGGAAACCCCGTTCAATCTGGCCCATCTGCGCAACATGACGGCCGTGACCGAAATGGGCGGCATCGTGTTTCCGCCGCTGCCGGCGCTGTACCAGCGGCCGCAGAGCATCACCGAGATGGTCGATCACACCGTCGGGCGCGTGCTCGATACGCTGGGCATCGGCCAGGATCTCGCGCCGGAGTGGGCCGGCCTGAAGCCGCCGGCCTGAGTGACCGGCTGAGTCGCCGGCTGAGTTGCCGCCTCGGTCGCCGGCTGCTCTGCAGGCCTTGGCGCAGGGGCCGGTCAGGTCCTGTCGCTGCTGTCGGGATTGGCTTCCGCTTCGCGCTTGGCGCGCATCCCGTTGACCATACGCTCGAC
>JAMNXS010000052.1 GCA_023653025.1 Burkholderiaceae bacterium | reverse complement strand
GGCTACTACTACGAACGGCCACGGGACACGGCTGGCAAGCGCAGCCTCGTCCCTCTCGGCTCTGACCTCGCCGAAGCAAAGAAGAAGTGGGCCGAGTTGGAGAACCGCCCTGCCCCGGTGGACATGACCACCATCGAAGGTGTGTACACCAAATACATGGAGTGGGCAGAGAGGCGGGATCAGTCGAAACTGTCGCTTCGCACCATCTCGGATAGGAAAAAGTACTGGAAGCAGTTAAAGCCGGTCTACGGCAATACGCCGATCAATGCCCTGCTCCCCGGTCACATCATCCCGTACTTTGAGACTCGATCCTCCCGAGTCAGCGGCAAGAAGGAACTGAAGTTCTTGTCTGTGATGTGCAACTGGGCGCGAGGCAAAGGTCTGATGCGCGTGCCGAACCCCTGTACCGGACTGTTCCAGCAGATGAAGGTCGAGGAAGGCCGCGACATCTATGTGGAGGACATCTGGCTGGCACTGGTCTACAAGCACGGCAGTCCGGTCATACAGGATGCGCTCGACCTCGCGTACCTCACCGGCCAGCGTCCCTCCGATGTCAAAAAGATGCGCTGGTCGCAGATACAGAACGGCGTGCTAATGGTCGGCCAGGACAAGACCGGCGCGAAGCTACGCATCATCATCGAAGGCAGACTGAAAGAAGTCTTGGAGCGTATCAAGCAACGCGGCATCAAGGGGCTGACCATCCTTGCAGACCCGAAGGGACAGCCGTTGAAAGAGTTTGGCTACTTCCGCAGCCAGTTCGACAAGGCGCGTGATGCAGCAGAGGCAGAGGCGAGGGAAATGGGCATCGACTTCGTGCGCTTCCAGTTCCGCGACCTACGTCCAAAGGCGGCAACCGACCTCGACACACTGCACAGCCTGAAGGCCGCTCAGAAGTTGCTAGGCCACACGACAGAGCGCATGACAGCGGAGTACATCAGGAAGCGCAGAGGGGACGTTGTGAGGCCGCTGCCGGTGAAGAAGGCTGGGTGATAGCGAAAAGTCTTTTCGCCAAACAGGCAAAAAAAGAGCGGCTACTATCGCTAGTAGCCGCTCTGTATCTGGAGGCGGGGGTCGGAATCGAACCGGCGTAGACGGCTTTGCAGGCCGCTGCATAACCACTTTGCTACCCCGCCAAGGGAGCCGTATTGTACCCGTGATGTGTTCCGCACGCTTGATTGGTGCGGTCACCGAAACGAACTCATCACGAATGAAAAAGGGAAGCTTCGTGGGCTTCCCTTCTGTATCTGGAGCGGGAGAAGAGTCTCGAACTCTCGACCTCAACCTTGGCAAGGTTGCGCTCTACCAACTGAGCTACTCCCGCTTTGTTCTTGCGTTGTCGTCTTCAACAACAGAAGCAAGATTGTAACCTGCTCACGGGTTTTGTCAACAGGCACCGTCGAAATTTTTGCTAACTCATCTCGTGGCGCTCTCTGATCAGCGGCCATGCCTTACGCAAGTAATAGAACATCGACCACAGTGTGAGCACTGCCGCCGCATCGAGCAAACGGCGCCCGATCAGCGAGGTCGGCATCATACCAAAAACCGGCTCGTTGTAAAGTAGCAGGGGTATCGCGATCATCTGCGCCGCGGTTTTCACCTTTCCCAGCGAGCTCACTGCGACCGATTTGGCAGCGCCGATCTGCGCCATCCATTCGCGCAATGCAGTGATCGCGATCTCGCGGCCGATGATGATGAAGGCGATGACGGCATTCGTTCGATCGAGCTGCACCAGCAGCAGCAAGGCGCCGGCCACCATCAGCTTGTCGGCGACCGGGTCGAGGAAGGCGCCGAAGGCAGAGGTTTCGTTCCAGCGCCGGGCGAGGTAGCCGTCGAACCAGTCCGTCAGCGCGGCGACGATGAAGATCACCGTGGCGGCGAGTCCGCGGTCATACAGCGTCATCCACTCGTCCGGCAGGAAGAAGACGCCCACCACGAGCGGTATCAGCGCCACGCGTAGCCAGGTCAGCAGGATCGGGATGTTGAACGGCATGGTCAGTGTCGGTGGTAGTGAATGACCGGATTGTAAATTAATGCAACTGTCGGTAGATGGCTTCGGCGAGCTGGCGCGAAATGCCATCGACCGACGCCAGATCGTCGATGCTGGCATCGATCACCCCGCGCAAGCCGCCGAAGCGCGCCAACAGCTTTTGCCGGCGCTTGGCACCGATGCCCTCGATCTCCTCCAGCCGCGAAGTCTGGCGGGCCTTGGCGCGTTTGGCACGCATGCCGGTGATCGCAAAGCGGTGCGCCTCGTCGCGGATCTGCGCCACCAGCATCAGCGCCGCCGACTCCTTACCCAGTTCCAGCGACGGCCTGCCGTCGGCGAAGATCAGCGTCTCGAGCCCGACCTTGCGCCCGTCCCCCTTGGCGACGCCGACGATCAGCCCGATATCGAGCCCAAGCTCGGCCAGCACCTGCCGCGCGATCTCGACCTGACCCTTGCCGCCGTCGATCAGCACGAGGTCGGGCATCACGCCCTCGCCGTTGGCGACCTTCTCGTAGCGACGCGTGAGCACCTGCCGCATGGCCGCGTAATCGTCGCCGGGCGTGATATCGCTGATGTTGTAGCGCCGGTACTCGCCATTCTGCATCTGGTGGTGGTGATAGACGACGCACGATGCCTGGGTCGCTTCGCCCTGCGTATGGCTGATGTCGAAGCACTCGATGCGCAGCCGGTCGAGGTCGGCCGCGTCGAGGCCCAGCGTATCGGCCAGCGAGCGCGTGCGGGCCTGTTGCGAGCCCTGCTCGGACAACACGCGAACCAGCGCAATCTGCGCGCCCTTGACCGCCATTTCCTGCCAGTCGCGCCGTTTGCCCTGCGGCTGGAACACCAGTTGGATGCGGTGGCCGCATTGTTCCATCAGCGCCATCATGGGTTCGGGTTCGTCGAGTTCGATGTTGACGACCAGCGCGGCGGGAATGAACTTGTCCGCATAATGCTGTGCAAGGAAGGCTTTCAGCACCTCCTTGTCGACTTCGTCATCGGCAGAGGCCAAGGCCATGTCGACTTGCGCCGGAAAATACGCGCGATCACCGAGATGGCGCCCGCCCCGCACCATCGCCAGGTTGACGCAGGCGCGGCCGCCCTGCACGACTACCGCGATGATATCGATGTCGGCATCGCCGACGGTTTCCATGCTCTGCTGGTGCAGCACGCGCGAGAGCGCGGTGATCTGGTTGCGCACGGCCGCTGCCTGCTCGAACTTCAGTTCGGCGGCGAACCCGTGCATCTTCTCTTCGAGCGAAGCCATCAGCTCGGTCTGTCGCCCGCGCAGGAATTGTGCGGCGTTGTCGACATCGACCGCGTAGTCGTCCTTGCCGATGTAGTTCACGCACGGGCCGCTGCAGCGATGGATCTGATGCAGCAGGCAGGGACGCGTGCGGTTCTGGAAAACGGAGTCCTCGCAGGTACGGATCAGGAAGATCTTCTGCAAGATCTCCATCGACTGCTTGACCGCCCATGCACTCGGGAACGGGCCGAAGTACTGGCTCTTCTTGTCGACCGCACCCCGGTAATAGGCCATGCGCGGATAGTCTCCGCCTGACAGCTTGAGGTAAGGGTAGGACTTGTCGTCCCTGAACAGGATGTTGAAGCGCGGCTGCTGGGTCTTGATCAGATTGTTCTCGAGCAGCAGCGCCTCGGCCTCGCTGCGCGTGACGGTGGTCTCCATGCGCACGATGCGCTCGACCATCATCGCGATGCGCGGGCTCGAGAGCGTCTTCTGGAAATAGCTCGACACCCGCTTTTTCAGGTCGCGCGCCTTGCCGACGTACAGCAACTTGTCTTGCGCATCGAAATAGCGGTAGACGCCGGGCAGATGCGGCAGCTTCGCGACCTCGTCGAGCAGCGCGGCGCGGGGGTCGGGTGGGTTTGTGTCGGATTCAGCCATCGATGTTTGCCACGGTGGATTTCGGCTTCGCCTCTATCCACCCTACGGTCGTTATCGGTTACATGGGGCAGGAAGAGCGAAGCGAAACCCGCCACCCTCTCAACCGAGCGATCTCACCAGCTTGCAAGCCGCCTTGTACACCGGATCCGCCTGCAGCGCATCCCAGTTTCTCGCGGCCGACGCCGGCACCAGCGCCGCGATGCGCGCCGCCGAGCGGTGCGCATCGATCGCCACCGACGGATCGAGGCCGTCGAGCAACTGGTCGGCCTTGTCCGGCGAGTTGCAGACGAGGACCATGTCGCAGCCGGCTTTCAGCGCTGCATGCGCGCCTTGCACGACCGAGCCGGCGACGCTCGCCCCCTCCATCGACAGGTCGTCACTGAAGATCACGCCCTCGAAACCCAGTTCTCTCCTCAGCAGCGACAGCCATTTCTTCGAAAAGCCGGCAGGATGCTTGTCGAACTTCGGATAGATCACATGCGCCGGCATCACGGCCGACAGATTCATGCCGAGCCAGCCGTAGGGCGCGGCGTCATCCTTCAGGATGTCCTTCGGATCGCGCTCGTCGACCGGGATCGCGACATGCGAGTCGGCAGCCACGAAGCCATGTCCCGGGAAATGCTTGCCGCAATTGGCCATGCCCGCTTCCAGCAACCCATGGTTGACACTCTTGGCCAGCAGCGTTACCACGCGCGGATCCCGATGGAAAGCGCGGTCGCCGATGACCTCGGACTGGCCATGGTCGAGATCGAGCACCGGCGTGAACGACAAATCGACGCCGCAGGCGCGCAACTCGGCGGCCAGCACATAGCCTAGCGCGGTCGCGGCCTTGCAGGCCTGCAGCACGTCCTCATCCCACAGCTCGCCCAGCCTGCGCATCGCCGGCAGCCGGGTGAAGCCGTCGCTGCGGAAGCGCTGCACGCGGCCGCCTTCATGATCGACGGCGATCAGCACGCCGGGCCGGGCCGCATGGATTGCATCGCAGAGCGCGACCAATTGCGCCCGGTTTTGATAGTTGCGCGCAAACAGGATCACGCCGCCAGTCAGCGGGTGGCGGATGCGGCGCAGGTCCTCCTCCGACAAGGCGGTGCCGACCACGTCGAGCATCACGGGCCCGAGCGGCATCTGTTGTTGGGTCATATTTTCTCCACGATGACGAAAGCCACTGCGTATTCTGCCTCATCGGTCAGCGATACCTGCGCCGCAATGCCATGCGACTGCATGAATTCCGTCAGCGCGCCGCTGGTGACGACGATCGGCTTGCCGCTAGCAGCACTCAGGAACTGCACCGCGCGCCAGGTCATCGGCATCCGCATGCCGAGGCCGACGGCTTTCGAGAAGGCCTCCTTGGCCGCGAAGCGCGTGGCGAGGAAACGCAGCCCGCGCGCCTCGACCTTGGCCCGGCGGCGCAGGTATTTCTCCATCTCCTGCGGGCCGAGGATCTTCTGGGCAAAGCGGTCGCCGTGGCGGGCGACTGCCGCCGCGATGCGATCGATGCGGATGATGTCGGTGCCAATGCCGAAGATCATCGCCTGAGCGCGTCGATGCGTGCCTTGGTCATGATGGCTTTCATTTCGCGTACGGCACTCTCCCAGCCGACGAAGACGGCGTGGGCGACGATCGCGTGCCCGATGTTCAGCTCGGCGATGTCGGGCAGGGCCGCGATGGCCTGCACGTTCGTGTAGTGCAGCCCGTGTCCGGCGTTCACCTTCAGGCCATGGCGGACGCCGGCGGCAACGCCGGCGCGGACGCGGTCCAGTTCCTGCTGCTGCGCGTCGCCGTCGGTATCGGCATAGCGTCCCGTATGCAGTTCGATCACGGGCGCGCCGGCCTCGGCCGAGGCCCGGATTTGCTCGGGGTCGGCATCGATGAACAGCGAGACACGGATGCCCTGTCCGGCGAGGCGCGCGCAGGCGCGCTGCACGTCATCGAAGAAGCGCTGCACGTCCAGCCCGCCCTCGGTGGTCACCTCGTTGCGGCGCTCGGGCACCAGGCAGACATCCTGCGGCCGGATGCGGCAGGCGATGTCGAGCATCTCCTCCGTGACGGCCGATTCGAGATTCATGCGGGTGGCGAGTTGCGGCCGGATCTTCTCCACGTCCGCGTCGCGGATATGCCGGCGGTCTTCGCGCAGATGCAGCGTGATCGCATCGGCGCCGGCCTGTTCGGCCAGCAGCGCCGCTTGCAGCGGATCCGGATAGACGGTGCCGCGCGCGTTGCGCAAGGTGGCCACGTGGTCGATGTTGACGCCGAGGTCGATGCCCGCGCCATGGGGAGTCAGGTAGCTCATCGCGTATTGTCGTTGTTTAAAGCTGCAGCAGGTCGATCAGGATCTGCCGGGTATTGAGCGCCATGCCGCCCAGGTGGTGGGCGAGCAGGTGCCGCATCAGGAACTTGCTCTGCTGCTGGGTCGCGGGGTCGGCATAGTCGCCGGCTTCCATGTCGATCAGCGTCTTGCCCAGCACCGCAGGCGAGGTGTCGCTCGCCATTGCCTCGCGCGGTCCGCGGTCGGGATCGAACACATAATACCGGTTCGGCGCCACGTCTTCACCGGACTGCGCGGAAGCCACGAGGCTGCCGGCGACGCCGGTCTCCTTCAGCAGCGCCAGCTCGAACTTGCGCAGCACGATGGCGGCCGGCTCCTCATGCGCCAGCTGGTTCAGCGCGGAGACGTAGTGATCGAACAGCGCCGGGTGCGGGTCGTCGCGGGCCAGCAGTTTGACCAGCAGTTCATTCAGGTAAAAGCCGCACAGCAGGGCCGAGCGTTCGAGCGGCCTCAAGCCGCCTACCCACTCGGCCGAGACCAGCGTCCTGACCTCCGATTTGCCGCTCCACGCCAGTTGCAGCGGCTGGAAGGTCTGCAGCACGCCTCGCAGCGTCGAGTGGGGCCGCTTGGCGCCCTTGGCCACCAGCGGCACGCGGCCATGGTCGCGCGTGAAGACGTCGACGATCAGGCTGGTTTCCTTGTAAGGATAGCTGTGCAGCACGAAACCGGGCTGGCCGCTGATGCGGTGCTCGCGCTCCGTCGCCCTCGCGCGCGGCCGGACGGCAGTATCGACGGCGGGCACGCTCATGGCGGCAGGCTCACTCGTAACCGTAGGCGCGCAGGCCGGCCTCGTTGTCGGCCCAGCCGGATTTCACCTTGACCCAGACCTCGAGATAGACCTTGCCGCCGAACAGCTTCTCCATGTCGAGCCGCGCCTGGGTCGAGATGTCCTTCAGCCGAGCGCCCTTCTGCCCGATCAGCATCGCCTTGTGGGCATCGCGTCCGACCAGGATGGCGGCAAAGACGCGGCGCAGATTACCCTCCTGCTCGAACTTCTCGATGATGACGGTGCTGGTGTACGGAAGTTCATCGCCGACGAAGCGAAATACTTTCTCGCGCACGATCTCGGCGGCGAGAAACTTTTCGCTGCGGTCGGTGATGTCGTCCTCGTCAAACATCGGCTCGCCGACTGGCAGCACCTTGCGGATTTCCCCCTCGAGACGGTCGAGCTGGAAGCCCTGTTTGGCCGACACCGGCACGATGGCAGCGAAATCGCGCCGCGCGGCCACCTGCTGCGCGAAGGCCATCAGCGCGGCCTTCTCCTTCATCTGGTCCGACTTGTTCAGCACCAGGATGACCGGCACCGACGTGGGCAGCAGCTCGAGTACCTTAGCATCGGCATCGCCGAAGCTACCGGACTCGACCACAAACAGGACGACGTCGGCCGCGGTCAGCGTGGTGGTGACGGTGCGGTTGAGCGTCTTGTTCAGCGGGTTACTGTGGCGAGTCTGGAAGCCGGGCGTGTCGATGTAGACGAACTGCACGCCCTCGCGGGTCTGGATGCCGGTGATCCGGTGGCGCGTGGTTTGCGCCTTGCGCGAGGTGATGCTGACCTTCGCGCCGACCAGCTTGTTCATCAGGGTGGACTTGCCGACGTTCGGACGTCCGACGATGGCGATGTAGCCGCACCGGAAGTCGGTGGCAGCGGGGGCGGAACTCATGCGGATTTGCTTTGGTTGACGATTTCTTCGGCTTTCGCCTCGGCGGCCGCAGTGTCATCCACCTCTCGGGCGGCCGACATGCGGGCGGCGCGCAACGGCTTTTTCGGCTCGGCGGCGGGCGCATCCGGCTGGATGGTCGCGATGCCGGCCAGCTTCAGCTGGGTCGTGCGTTGACGGGTCTTCTTTGGCGCTGCGGGCGTCTTTACCAGGGCGGCCTGCACAGCCTCGAGCGCGAGCTTGGCAGCCGCCTGCTCGCCGGCGCGGCGGCTGCCGCCGGTGCCGAAAACCTGGATGTCGAGCTTGGGCACCAGACATTCGACCTCGAATTCCTGATTGTGCGCGGCGCCGTGGGTGGCCACCACGTTGTACTGGGGCAGCGGTATCTTCTTGCCCTGAAGGTACTCCTGCAGCAGCGTCTTGGCATCCTTGCCAAGCGTTTTCGGGTCGACGGTCTGCAGAATGGGCACGTACATTGCGCGGATCACGTCACGCGCCGCATCGAAGCCGGCATCGAGGAAAATCGCGCCGAACAGCGCCTCGAGCGTGTCGGCGAGGATGGATGGCCGGCGAAAACCGCCGGACTTGAGCTCGCCCTCCCCTAGCCGCAGGCACTGCGAGAGCTCGAGCCGCTGCGCAATCTCGTACAGCGACTGCTGCTTGACCAGGTTGGCACGCAGCCTCGACAGGTCGCCTTCGTCGATCTTCGTGAACTTGTCGAACAGCAGCGAGGCCACCACGCAGTTGAGCACCGAGTCGCCGAGGAATTCGAGGCGTTCGTTGTGCACGCTGCTGTGGCTGCGATGCGTCAGGGCCTGCTGGAGCAATTCAGCATTCCTGAAGGTATGGCCCAGCCGTTTTTGCAAAAGCTCGATATCCATCTGCCTCGCCGCTACTGCGCGGCTTTCTCCGATCCGTCGTTGGCGGTCGATCCCCGGTACTCGATCAGCAGGCTGGCCGGACCGACCAGCGGGATTTTTTTCTGGTACGCGAAACTGGCCTGCAAGTCCTTGCCCCGGCCGGTGATCTGCAGATCCTTGCCCTCGACGGAGTCGATGAAGCCGGCTGCGGCAAGCTTGTCGAAAGTCGAGCGCAACTCCTCCGGGCTGCCGGCCACGGCCGCTGCAGCCACCACCGCCTTCTTGACGGCCCAGTATTCGACGACGCTGGGACCGGCCCGCAAGGCCAGCATGCCGGCCGTACCCAGCACGACCAGCGTGCACATAAAGCCGATCAGCGAAAAGCCTGCCTGCTCGTTGTCAGACCGCGCCGGGCTCGAATCGCTCCTGATCATTCGCGTCAATGGAAGCTGCCGATGCGCTTGAGATTACCCAAATTCATCCAGACAAAAAATGCTTTTCCGACAATGTTCCTGTCCGGCACGAACCCCCAGTAGCGGGAGTCCAAGCTGTTGTCACGATTATCACCCATCATGAAGTAATGTCCAGCCGGAACCGTACACTCGAAGCCTTCGAGGTTGTAGGTGCAGAGCTCGTGCTGCGGAAACTGGTCCGGGCTGGGCACGTAACCGGGCACTTTGTTGTCATTGAGAATTTCGTGCGAGCGCGGGGTCAGGAATTCGCGATATCTTGCATGATAAGCAAGTCTTTCCTCGTCAAGATAGTCGGACAGCTGCTCGTACCTGACTTCCTGACCATTGATCGTGAGGCGCTTGTTGCGGTACGCCACCTTGTCGCCCGGCACGCCGACCACCCGCTTGATGTAGTCGAGCGAGGTGTCTTTCGGAAACTTGAACACCATGACGTCTCCGCGCTGCGGGTCGTCCAGCGCGATGACCTTCTTGTTGATGATCGGCAGCCGTATCCCGTAAACAAACTTGTTCACGAGGATCAGGTCGCCGATCTGCAGGGTCGGCACCATCGAACTCGACGGGATCTTGAACGGCTCGAACAGGAAGGAGCGGAACAGGAACACTGCGGCAATGACCGGGAAGAAGCTGCCCGTGTAGGCCACCCAGGTCGGCTGGCGGTCGAGGCGCGATGCGAGTTCGGCGCGTGCGTTCGGATCGGGCTTGACGCCGCTGTCGGCCAACCGGGCGTGGCGGGCGTCAAATTCGGCCAGCGCAGCCTCGGCCTCGCGCCGGCGCTTCGGCTGCAGGTGGAAGCGGTCTAGCGTCCAGACGGCACCGGTGGCGATGGTCAGCAGTAGCAGGATCAGCGCAAAGTTGCCGAGGATCGATTGCAATGTCATCTTATTTTTCTTCCACCTGAAGGATCGCGAGGAAGGCTTCCTGCGGAATCTCGACCGAGCCGACCTGCTTCATCCGCTTCTTGCCGGCCTTCTGTTTCTCGAGAAGCTTGCGCTTGCGGCTGATGTCGCCGCCGTAGCATTTTGCCAGCACGTTTTTGCGCAACGCCTTGACGTTCTCGCGCGAGATGATGTTCGAGCCGATGGCGGCCTGGATCGCGACGTCGAACATCTGGCGCGGAATAAGTTCGCGCATCTTGGCCGCCACGGCGCGGCCGCGGAACGGCGCGTTCGCCCGGTGCACGATGATGGCCAGCGCGTCGACCTTGTCGCCGTTGATCAGCATGTCGACCTTCACCACGTCCGATGAACGGTATTCCTTGAACTCGTAGTCCATCGACGCATAGCCGCGCGAAATCGATTTCAGGCGATCGAAGAAATCCAGCACCACCTCGGCCATTGGAATTTCGTAGGTCAGCTGCACCTGTTTGCCGTGATAGCTCATGTTGACCTGAAGGCCGCGCTTCTGCGTGCAGAGCGTGATTACCGAGCCGACATATTCTTGCGGCATGTACAGGTTGACCGTCACGATGGGCTCGCGGATATCGTCGATTTTCGACGGCTCCGGCATTTTCGACGGGTTATCGACCATGACCGTGGTGCCGTCGCGCATCTTCACTTCGTAGATCACCGTCGGCGCGGTGGTGATCAGGTCCATGTCGAATTCGCGCTCGAGGCGCTCCTGCACGATCTCCATGTGCAACAGGCCAAGGAAGCCGCAGCGGAAGCCGAAGCCCAGCGCCTGCGATACCTCGGGCTCGTACATCAACGCGGCATCGTTGAGCTTGAGCTTCTCCAGCGAATCGCGCAGCGCATCGTACTGGTTGGCCTCGACCGGGAACAAGCCGGCAAACACCTGCGGCTGCACTTCCTTGAAGCCGGGCAGCGGCGCGGGCGCGGGCTTGGCGGCCAGCGTGATCGTGTCACCGACCTTGGCAGCCTTCAGTTCCTTGATGCCGGCGATGATGAAGCCCACCTGGCCGGCCGACAGCGATTCGCGTGATACCGACTTCGGCGTGAAGACGCCGACGCTCTCGACGAGGTGCTGGGCGCCGGTCGCCATCAGCAGGATCTTGTCCTTCGGGCGCAGGGTGCCGTTCTTCACGCGTACCAGCATGACGACGCCGACATAGTTGTCGAACCAGGAATCGACGATCAGCGCCTGCAGCGGCGCGTCGGGATCGCCGGTAGGCGGCGGCACCTTTGCGATCAGCGACTCCAGCACGTCCTCGACGCCCAGGCCGGTCTTGGCCGAGCAATGCACCGCATCGGTCGCCTCGATGCCGATCACGTCCTCGATCTCGCCGATCGCATTGTCCGGGTCGGCCGACGGCAAATCGATCTTGTTCAGCACCGGCACCACTTCGACGCCGAGGTCGAGCGCGGTGTAGCAGTTGGCCACGGTCTGCGCCTCGACGCCCTGCGACGCATCGACCACCAGCAGCGCGCCTTCGCAGGCCGACAGCGAGCGGCTGACCTCGTAGCTGAAGTCGACGTGGCCGGGGGTGTCGATCAGGTTGAGGTTGTAAGTCTTGCCGTCGCGCGCCTTGTAGGACAGCGCGGCGGTCTGCGCCTTGATGGTGATGCCCCGCTCGCGCTCGAGGTCCATCGAGTCGAGCACCTGCGCCTCCATCTCGCGCTCGGACAGTCCGCCGCAGATCTGGATGATGCGGTCTGCCAACGTGGACTTGCCGTGGTCGATGTGGGCAATGATGGAGAAGTTTCGGATATGGTCCATTAACAGTCTGGATACAAAAAAAGCGCTCGGGCGAGCGCCTTATTGCAAAATGTTTTCAGTCCCGCATTTTACCGGATTCGGCAGGCAAAATCCCGGCCCTGCCAGCAGCGCGGGAAAGGAAGCCCCGAACCGCGTTTTCATCCAGAAAATAATTGCAAATTTGCTCATCCGGCTCCTCGGGCAGGCAGCCCACCAGTACCGGCACCAGTTCGTCGTAGCGTTCGACCAGCGCCGGATCGGCATCGACATCGATGATGTCGATCCGGAAACGCTCGCCGACGAGCCCTCGCAATGCCTGCAGCAGGTCGTCGCAGAGATGACACCAGCTGCGCGAGTAAAGAATGAAATGGGGCATGGGGCATGAAGAATGGGGCATAAGGCGGGGGCATGCGCAAGAAAAACGGGGCTGCCGAAGCAGCCCCGTCGCCAACACCGGTGACGCTTACTGCGCCGGACGGATAGGCACGAATTGCGAGGACTCGCCCCGACGCACCAGCAGCAACGAGTTGCGCTTGGGGTCGAGTTTGGCGACCAGGCCATTAAACTGTTTTGCGTCCTTGATATCGGTGTTGTTCAGCCGGACGATGACGTCGCCCGGCTGCAGGCCCACACGCCCGGCCGCGCCTTCCGCGAGTTCCACGATCACGCCGCCATCGAGCTTGAGGTCGCGCTTCTGGGCGTCGGTCAGGTCGGCCACCACCAGTCCGAGCGCGTTGGCTACCTGCTCCGGCTTGGCTTTCTCTTCCTTCTTCTTGGCCGAGGCTGGCTCGGTTTCCATTTCGGCCACGACGACGGACAAGTCGCGCTTCTGGCCCTTGCGCAACACGGTCAGTGTCGATTTCGACCCCGGCTTGGTATTGCCGACCATCCGCGGCAGGTCGCCGGACTTATCGATCACCATGCCGTTATAGGCGGTGATGATGTCGCCGGCCTCGACGCCGGCCTTCTCCGCCGGGCTGCCGGGCTCGACCCGCGCCACCAGCGCGCCCTGCGCGCGCGGCAAGCCGAGCGACTCGGCCACATCCTTGGTTACTTCGCCGATCTGCACGCCGATGCGGCCGCGGATCACGCGCCCGGTCGACTTCAGCTGCTCGGACACGCGCATCGCCTCGTCGATCGGCACCGCGAACGAAATGCCCATGTAACCGCCAGAGCGGCTGTAGATCTGCGAATTGATGCCGACCACCTCGCCGCGCATGTTGATCAGCGGACCTCCCGAGTTGCCGGGATTGACCGCCACATCGGTCTGGATCAGCGGCAGGTAGTCGCCGGTGTCGCGCGAATTGGCCGAGACGATGCCGGCAGTGACGGTGTTGTCGAGGCCAAAGGGCGATCCGATCGCGATCACCCATTCGCCGACGCGCAGCTTGCTGGAGTCGCCGATGGTCAGGCGCGGCAGGTTGCTGCCCTCGATTTTGACGACCGCGACATCGGTGCGGCGGTCGGAGCCGATGATCTTGGCTTTGAACTCGCGCTTGTCGGTCAGCGTGACGAAAACTTCGTCCGCACCCTCGACGACATGCGCATTGGTCAGCACGAAGCCGTCGCCAGAAATGATGAAGCCCGAGCCGACGCCGCGCGGCACCTGCTGGTCTTCCTGCGACGGGCCCTGGCGCCGACGCGGCTGCGGCTGCTGACGCGGTGCGGGCTGGCCGAAGAAACGCCGGAAGAATTCCTGCATCTCCTCGTCCTCCGGACCGGCGCCCTGCATCTGCTTCTGCTTCTCGGTGGTGCGGATGTTCACGACGGCCGGGCCGACCTTGTCGACCAGATCTGTAAAATCCGGCAGGGCCGCTTTCGACTGTGCCTGCGCCTCGGACAGCAGCCCGGCACCGGCCGGGACGAACACGAGTGCTGCGGCAGCCATCATGATGGCCGGGAATCGGCGGTTCACGCTTTGTAGGAGTTTCATGGGTCGCTATTTGGGGAGGGTTTCAGCAAATTCAACCGAGTCGGCCACTTGCCGGATGGAAGCCATAGGCACTTCGCCAACAATGGTAAGCCAAAAATTCCCCTGCCGCTTGCCGACCATATTCAACGCGCCCAGCTGCAGCGGCGACACGCTGCGATCGGCACGCCAGGGCTCGATGAACACCGACAGGCCGGCCAGTCCGTCCGAGTAAAGTATCTGCGCCACCTCGCGCCGGCCGCCAGCGCTGTCGAGGGAACGCGTCACCTCGGCGACGCGCCGGAACCCGCCCGGTACCCAGCGCACGGCCCAGCGCGATAGATCGATCGGCCGTCCGGCGAGGTTATCCACCTGCCAGCCGCGCGTGTCGCCGATGCCGGCCCTCAGGCGCGACGCAGGCTGGCTGCCGATGGTGAGCTGAGTGAACGCGACCTGCTCGACGACCTCCCCTTTCTCGTTGACCCGCTGCGCGCGCAGCAGCAGGCCGCTGGCCGTGTCGATCCAGAAGCGGTAGCCGAAGTGGTAGGTATCCCGAGGGTCGAGTGCGATCGCGGTGGAGGTCCTGCCGGCAACCCGGTCGCCCGGAAAGAAACGGGCCGCATAATGGCGGGCGAGCTCCTTGCGCTCGGGCGCGGCCATCGCGGGAAAGCCCGACACCTGGGTGCGGCTCTCGATCACCATCCGCTTGCGGGCCGGCAGGTAGGTGACGAGTTCGCCGCCGCGCCTGAGCGTCTCGGCGGGCTCGCCATCGAGATTTTCGAGGCGCTCCTGCACGGGCCTGCCGTTGCGCGCGTGCGTGATGCGGGCGCTGCTCACATCGTCGCCACGCTGCCGCACGAAGACGCCGCTGTAATCCAGCCGTTCGGCGGCCAGCCGCGCGCGCTCGAGCAGCGCCAGCGGATCGGACGCGCGCTCCGGCGCGCCGAGCGCCGGGCCTGCAGCGAGCAGGCACAGCGACAGTGCAAGCTGCCGCATGCGCCTACTGGCCGGTTCTGCGGTCAAGGACAGCGGGACGCGCCAGCGGGGCGGCGCCAACCATTGCCGGATTCGAACCCTGGTGCATCATCAGGTAATCGGCAGACTCGCGCAGCGCAGCCTTCGCGCCGGCATCGGCCAGCAGCGAGCCATGCGACACGCGGGCCATCGGCGCCGGCCCGGCAGCCGGAAGCGGGGACTCGCGGCCGTCGAACAGCGACGGAGCGACGAAAAAACCGAAGCTGGCAGCGGCGACGGCGGCCAGCGTCGTCTGCCAGGCGCCGATGCGCGACAGCCGCGAGCGCCTCGGCGCGAGCACCACGGGCTCGGCCGCAAACTTCACCGCGAAGCGGCGCGAAAAATCCGCGCCGACCGCACCGGCCATCGCATCGGCGCGCAGTACGTCACCGATCTGGTGGTAGGCATCCCAGGTGGCGCGCGCCTGCAGCGTATCCAGACGCTTGAGCACCTGTACCGCTTGCGAGGCATCCAGCTCACCATCGGCCAGCTCCGATATCTGCTGCCGCGTCTTGTCCCCACTCTCCATCATGCTCCCTGCCTTTGTAATCCAATAGTCTGTTGCGCTCTGGTCGGCCTGCGATTCACCAGCGCTTGTCGATGGCCGTGTCGAGCAATGGCCTGAGCTTCTCGGCGATCGCCTCCCGCGCCCGGAAAATCCGGCTGCGCACCGTTCCGATGGGACAGCCCATCGCCTCGGCGATCTCATCGTAGCTCAAGCCCTCGATCTCCCTCAAGGTGATGGCCATCCTCAACTCCTCGGGAAGCGCTTCCATCGCCACATTGACCGTTTCCGCGATCTGCTTGGTGGCCAGCATGGATTCGGGTGTGTTGATATCTCTTAGATGCTCCCCGTCATCAAAAGTTTCCGCCTCTTCAGCATCTGCCTCGGTGGAGGTAGGCGCACGCCTACCCTGCGTGACCAGATAATTCTTGGCCGTGTTGATCCCGATCCGGTACAGCCAGGTGTAAAAGGCCGAATCGCCGCGAAACTGGGGCAGCGCGCGGTAAGCTTTAATGAAAGCTTCCTGGACGACGTCCTCGGCTTCGGCCTGGTCGCGGACGAGCCGCGACACAAGCCGCATCAGCTTCCTTTGATATTTGGAAACCAGGAGCTCGAACGCCTTTTTGTCACCGTGTTGGACGCGATCAACCAGCAGCTGATCAATGTCGCGTTCTGTCGTCAATCCCCAATTCCTCGTGCTCGTGCAACGCGCGGGCGGCCCGTCAACCTGTCAGGAGACAGCAGGCCATGGCTGAATAGTTGATAAAGCGCGGGTTCCGACCAACTGGCGGGAAGCGATTCATGCACTGCAAGCGCGCCCGTCGTCGTGGTGATGGTGGACCCTTGTCTCGGCTTTTCTTGTCAGCGCTTCCCTAGTCGTTGACTGAGTGAAATTTAAAAAGTTCAATCAGCCGGGGGGAATGGCATCGAATGCTCTGGCCCTTGGAGATATCTGCCTTGCCGCGATCCAACGGCAGGCGACTGACAGCGCATGGAATGCGCTGCGCTCCATGCTGTCGGGAAGAATGGTCAGGACCGTCACACGCCCCGAACCTGATTGCAAGCGAAGCACCATCAGCGATGACCAGAATGTCGAGTCCCTCAGCAGTTGAACCACCTCGACGCGATCGACCGACGAATTCGTCGGCGCGACTTGCGCGTCACGGCTAGTGTCAACCAACCGAATCTGACCGATTCCGGTTACATCAATGCGAACCGATTTTCTTCGCAAGAGCGGGAACAAGCCGAGGGTCGACCCGGCGAGCGCGCAAACGGCGGAAAGCGCGCGATGGATGATCGTGTCTGCCTGCGCATGCAACAACAGCGCCGCACCCAAGAGCATGCAGACCATCGCCAGCGCGAGCAGGGCCAGCATGCGGGAGGGTCGCACCGTGGCGGACACGGCGATCGACATGACGACAGCGATTCAGGCGGGAAGCGTCGGCCGCGGGACAGGCATCGGCCGACGCGAAGACGTTCAGGCGCGGCCGAACACCAGCGTGCCGTTGGTGCCGCCGAAGCCGAACGAGTTTTTAACGGCGACGTCGATCGGCATGTCGCGTGCCGTGTTGGCGCAGTAATCAAGATCGCAGTTCGGATCCTGATTGAAGATGTTGATCGTCGGCGGTGACTTCTGGTGATGCACGGCCAGCACCGTGAACACCGACTCGAGCCCGCCGGCGCCGCCGAGCAGGTGTCCCGTCATCGACTTCGTCGAATTGACGACGATCTTGCCCGCATGCTCGCCGAGCGCGCGCTTGATCGCGACTGTTTCCGCGACATCGCCGAGCGGGGTCGAGGTGCCATGCGCGTTGACGTAATTCACCTGGTCTGCGTTGATGCCGGCATTGCGCATCGCCGAGATCATGCAGCGCCGGGCGCCGTCGCCATCTTCCAACGGTGCGGTCATGTGGTGCGCATCGGCGCTCATGCCGAAACCGAGCAGTTCCGCGTAAATCTTCGCGCCGCGCGCCTTCGCATGCTCGTATTCCTCGAGCACCATAACGCCGGCGCCCTCGCCGAGGACGAAACCGTCGCGGTCCTTGTCCCACGGACGGGAAGCAGTCGCGGGATCGTCATTGCGCGAAGACAGCGCGCGCGCCGCGGCGAATCCGCCGATGCCCAGCGGAGACACCGTGGACTCTGCGCCGCCGGCGATCATCACGTCGGCATCGCCGTACTCGATCAGGCGTCCGGCCTCGCCGATGCAGTGCAGCCCAGTCGTGCAGGCCGTCACGATCGCGAGGTTCGGGCCCTTCAAGCCGTACTTGATCGACAGATGACCGGAGATCATGTTGATGATCGATGCCGGGACGAAGAACGGACTGATGCGGCGCGGTCCGCGCTTGGCGAGTTCGGCGTGAGTTTCCTCAATCATCGGCAGGCCGCCGATGCCGGAGCCGACCATGACACCGATGCGCTCGGCATTCGCGTCGGTAACTTCGAGGCCGCTGTCCTGCATGGCCTGGATTCCTGCCGCCATGCCGTAATGGATGAAGGTATCCATGTGGCGGGCTTCTTTGCCGGGAATGTAATCCTCGACATTAAAGCCTTTCACTTCGCCGGCGAAGTTGGTCGAGAACCCGCTGGCGTCGAATTTGGTGATGGTGGCGATGCCGGACTGACCGGCGATCAGCGCGTCCCACGCGCTGGCGACCGAGTTGCCAACCGGCGAGATGCATCCCAGACCGGTGATGACGACACGGCGTCGGTTAGGGCGAGTCAAACAGTGCTCCTGGGTGACAGATTCTGCGAAGCCCTGTTCAGGCCTTGACGTTCGCTTTTGCGTAGTCGATTGCTTGCTGGACGGTGGTGATTTTCTCTGCCTGCTCGTCCGGGATTTCCATTTCGAATTCGTCTTCGAGTGCCATCACGAGTTCGACCGTGTCGAGCGAGTCGGCGCCAAGGTCGTCGACGAACGACGATTCGTTCTTGATGTCGGCCTCGGCCACACCGAGTTGCTCGGCAACGATTTTCTTGACGCGTGATTCGATGTCAGACATCTGGGTCCTCCGATAGGTAGTTGTACGTAAAGTGCGCGCATTTTAGCAGGTTTGCGCGCTGAAACTTAAGATTTGTCTTCCGCATTTACTAACGAAAGAGCGCATCGCAACAGGCAAATTTTCGACCGGATTATGCCGATGGCCGACAGGTTCAGCCGCCGCTCATGTACATGCCGCCGTTCACGTGCAGCGTGGTGCCGGTGACATATCCGGCTTCCGCCGACGCAAGGAAAGCCACCGCAGCGGCCACATCCTCGGGCATGCCGAAGCGTCCGGCCGGAATCTGCTGAAGCAAGGCAGCCACTTGCTGCTCGGTCAGGGCCTTGGTCATGTCGGTGTCGATGAAACCCGGCGCGACGCAGTTGACGGTGATATTGCGGCTGCCGATCTCGCGTGCCAGCGCGCGAGTCATGCCGGCGACGCCGGCCTTGGCGGCCGCGTAGTTGATCTGGCCCGGGTTGCCGGCCGAGCCGACCACCGATGTGATGTTGATGATGCGGCCGTGCTTGGCCTTCATCATTCCGCGCAGCACCGCGCGGCACAGGCGGCCGACAGCGGTCAGGTTGGTGGCGATCACGGCATCCCACTCGTCATCCTTCATCCGCATCGCGAGCTGGTCTTGGGTGACGCCGGCGTTGTTAACCAGAATCGACGGGCCGCCGGATGCTTTCGCGATCTCGTCGACCAGCGCGCCCGAGGCCGCAGCATCATTGACGTTCAGCACCGCACCGCGACCGGCATCCGGACGCACTGCCTTCAGGTAATCGGTAATCGCTGCCGCTCCCGACTCCGACGTCGCGGTGCCGATCACGGTCGCGCCGCGGCTGGCCAGTTCGATGGCGATTGCCTTGCCGATGCCGCGCGATGCGCCCGTGACCAGCGCGACCTGTTGCTCAAGCGAAGCACTGCGTGTTGTCATGGGGTTGCCTCCAGCACTGCGTCCAGCGACGCCTGATCGAAGATGGCCTCGGCGGCCAGGTTGCCGTCAATGCGCTTGACGAGGCCGGTCAATACCTTGCCGGGGCCACATTCGATGACGCGGGTCACGCCGGCAGCAGAGATTTTCTGCACCGTCTCGACCCAGCGCACCGGACTGGCCGCCTGGCGCACCAGCGCCTCCTTGATCGCGGCCGGGTCATCGACGATCGCGACATCGACGTTGTTAACCACCGGAATGGACGGCTGCGCAAACACGATGCCCGCCAGATGCTCGCGCAGGCGATCCGACGCCGGCTTGAGCAGCGACGAATGGAACGGCGCCGACACCGGCAGCGGCAGCGCGCGCTTCGCCCCCTTCGCCTTGGCCGCCTCGCAGGCACGCTCGATCGCTGCCTTGTGGCCGGCAATCACGATTTGCGCCGGTGCGTTGAAGTTCACCGGCTCGACGACCTCGCCCTGCGCCGCTTCGGCGCAGACGGCACGCACGTCATCGTCAGACAAGCCGAGAATGGCGGCCATGCCGCCCTGCCCGACCGGCACTGCTTCCTGCATCGCCTGCGCGCGAAATCGCACCAGCGGCACGGCATCCTTGAAGGCAATGACGCCGGCGGCTACCAGCGCCGAGTATTCGCCGAGGCTGTGGCCGGCGAGCAGCGAAGGCAGCTTGCCGCCAGCGGCGATCCATGCGCGGTAGAACGCGACGGCCGAGGCCAGCATCACGGGTTGCGTGTTGGTGGTCAGGTCGAGGTCTTCTTTCGGTCCCTCGGCAATCAGCTTGCCAAGGTCAAGGCCGAGGGCGTCGGAGGCCTCCGCGAGTGTATCGGCCACCACCGGGTTGCCGGCGAACCCGTTGAGCATGCCGATCGCCTGCGAACCCTGTCCGGGAAAGACGAATGCGAGTTGGGTCATCGTGTGTCTGCTGGTTGTAATTTTCAGATGCGGATATTCAGATGCGGATATTCAGATGCGGGCCAGCACGGCGCCCCAGGTGAAGCCGCCGCCGACGCCTTCCATCATCACGGTCTGGCCCGGCTTGATCCGGCCGTCGCGCATCGCGACATCGAGCGCCAGCGGAATCGAGGCAGCCGAGGTGTTGCCGTGCTGATCGACGGTGACGACCATCTTCTCCATCGGCAAGCCCAGCTTTTTCGCCGTGCCCTGCATGATGCGGATGTTGGCCTGGTGCGGAATCAGCCAGTCGATCTGGGAGGATTGCATGCCGGCCGCATCGAGCGCTTCGTGCGCGACCTGCTCGAGCACCGACACGGCCAGCTTGAAGACGGCCTGTCCGTCCATCGTCAGGAAAGCGCTGCCCGATACGCCGCCAGCATTCACATGGCCCGGCACGCAGAGGATGTCGGCATGGCGCCCATCCGCATGCAGGCGCGTCGCGAGAATGCCGGGCTCCTCCGAAGCTTCCAGCACCACCGCGCCGGCGCCGTCGCCGAAGAGCACACAGGTCGTGCGATCGTTGAAATCCAGGATGCGCGAGAACACTTCGGCGCCGATGACCAGCACGCGCTTGTGCAT
>JAMNXS010000051.1 GCA_023653025.1 Burkholderiaceae bacterium | reverse complement strand
CTGCCTCGAGGCCGGCATCGACCTCGCCGACGAACCTTCGGTCGCAGCCGCTGCCCAAGGGCTCGATGTGCTGTTCGACGGCGAGCGCATCCTGCTCGCCGGGCGCGAGGTGCAGGATGCGATCCGGCAGGAAGCTGTCGGCAATGCGGCTTCGAAAATCGCGGCGCTGCCGGCGGTGCGCGCTGCGCTGGTCGAACTGCAGCGCGGCTACCGCCGCCCGCCGGGGCTGGTGGCTGACGGGCGCGACATGGGGACGGTCATTTTTACGGATGCCGCCCTCAAGGTGTTCCTGACGGCCAGCGTCGAGGCGCGCGCCGATCGTCGATATAAGCAATTGATTGGCAAAGGTTTTCCTGCTAATATGGCAGCCCTTTTGCAGGATTTGAAGGAACGCGACGCGCGCGACACCCAGCGCGCCGTGGCTCCGCTGAAGCCGGCAGAGGGCGCGCACCTGCTGGACACGTCCGAAATGACGATCGAGCAGGCGGTGGCGCAGGTGCTTGATTGGTGGGTTTCGCTTCGCGCTACCCACCCTATGGCGCCTTAACCCGGTATCGACTTTCTTGCAACCGTAGGGCGGCTTGAGCGTAGCGACAGCCGCCAGACACCCTGTAGCACCCTTGGTGTCCCTCCTCGCGCAATGCCGGGCGGGACGTTGAAAAACCTGACCCAATCCGGTTCTTGCCCGATTGGCCAACTCTCTAAATCTATGTCTACTGCTACCCAGACCCCCGCACTTGGCGAAAGCTTTGCAGCCCTGTTCCAGGAATCGCTGACCCGTCAGGACATGCGCTCGGGCGAGGTCATCTCTGCGGAAGTCGTCCGCATTGACCACAATTTCGTGATCGTGAACGCCGGCCTGAAGTCGGAAGCGTTCATCCCGATCGAAGAATTCAAGAATGACAACGGCGAAGTCGAAGTCAACATCGGCGACTTCGTCTCGGTGGCGATCGAGTCGCTCGAGAACGGTTTCGGCGACACCATCCTGTCGCGCGACAAGGCCAAGCGCCTCGCCTCGTGGCTCTCGCTGGAAAAGGCGATGGAGTCCGGCGATCTGGTCACCGGCACCGTCAGCGGCAAGGTCAAGGGCGGCCTGACCGTCCTCACCAACGGCATCCGCGCGTTCCTGCCCGGCTCGCTGGTCGACACCCGTCCGGTCAAGGACACCACCCCGTACGAAGGCAAGACCCTCGAATTCAAAGTCATCAAGCTCGACCGCAAGCGCAACAACGTCGTGCTGTCGCGCCGCGCCGTCATCGAGGCATCGATGGGCGAAGAGCGCGCGAAGCTGATGGAGACGCTGAAGGAAGGCACCATCGTCAACGGCGTCGTCAAGAACATTACCGACTACGGCGCATTCGTCGACCTCGGCGGCATCGACGGCCTGCTGCACATCACCGACCTCGCATGGCGTCGCGTGCGTCATCCGTCCGAAGTGCTGTCCGTCGGCCAGGAGATCACCGCCAAGGTCCTCAAGTACGATCAGGAAAAGAACCGCGTCTCGCTGGGCGTCAAGCAGCTGGGCGACGATCCGTGGACCGGCCTCTCGCGCCGCTACCCGCAGGGCACCCGCCTGTTCGGCAAGGTCACCAACCTGACCGACTACGGCGCATTCGTCGAAGTCGAGCAGGGCATCGAAGGCCTGGTGCACGTCTCCGAGATGGACTGGACCAACAAGAACGTCGCGCCGTCGAAGGTTGTCCAGCTGGGCGACGAAGTCGAGGTCATGGTGCTCGAGATCGACGAAGAGCGTCGCCGCATCAGCCTCGGCATGAAGCAGTGCAAGGCGAACCCGTGGGACGATTTCGCGATGTCGCACAAGAAGGGCGACAAGGTCAGGGGCGCGATCAAGTCGATCACCGACTTCGGCGTGTTCATTGGCCTGGCCGGCAACATCGACGGCCTGGTGCACCTGTCCGACCTGTCGTGGACCGAAACCGGCGAGGAAGCCGTGCGCAGGTTCAAGAAGGGCGACGAGCTGGAAGCCGTCGTGCTGGCGATCGATGTCGAGCGCGAGCGCGTCTCGCTGGGCGTCAAGCAGCTCGAGGGCGACCCGTTCAACAACTACACCGCGATGCACGACAAGGGCTCGCTGGTCTCGGGCACCGTGAAGTCGGTCGAGCCGAAGGGCGCCGTGATCCAGTTGTCGGACGAAGTCGAGGGCTACCTGCGCGCCTCCGAGATCTCGCGTGACCGGGTCGAAGACGCCGGTACCCACCTGAAGGCGGGCGACAAGATCGAGAGCATGATCATCAACATCGATCGCAAGGCACGCAGCATCCAGCTGTCGATCAAGGCGAAGGACAATGCCGAGACCCAGGAGGCGATGCAGAAGATGTCCAGCGACTCGGCTGCCGCATCGGGTACCACCAGCCTTGGCGCCCTGCTGAAGGCCAAGCTCGACAACAAGGGCTGAGCCGGGCCGAACCGATGACGAAGTCGGAGTTGATTGCGCGTCTGGCCGAGCGTTATCCGCAACTGGTGGCAAAGGATGCGGATTTCGCGGTCAAGACCTTGCTTGACGCGATGACGGATGCGCTGGTCGCCGGCCAGCGCATCGAGATTCGCGGTTTCGGCAGTTTTGCGCTGAACAGCCGACCGCCGCGCATCGGACGTAATCCGAAATCCGGCGAGACGGTGGTGGTGCCCGGCAAGCGGGTGCCGCACTTCAAGCCGGGCAAGGAATTGCGCGAACGCGTCGACGCGATGGTCGGGCAACCGATCCACGACGACTGACGCAGAGTCCTGCATCAAGAAAAACGGCATCTTCGGATGCCGTTTTTTGTTGGTGATGGCGGATCGGTGCAGCTCATCACCACATCGTAGGGCGGACGGAGCGCAGCGATATCCGCCACCTTACTCCCGGCAAGGACGGCTGTCCGGCATTGCTTTTCGCGTACAATTTCGGCATCGGTCCGCCTGCCCTCGACTACGGATGTTGAAACTACTTGTCCGCCTGATCACCGTTGCGCTGTTCATCGTGTTTTTCGCGTTTGCGCTGAAGAACACCGACGAGGTCGTGCTGCGCCTGTTCTGGAGCGCTGAGGCCAAGGCGCCGCTGATCCTGCTGCTGCTGGGCTTTCTGCTGGTCGGCGTCGTTATCGGCGTGCTGGCCATGACGGGCACGGTGCTTCGCTACCGCCGCAACCTCGCGCGCGCGCGAAACGAGCTCGACCAGTATCGTAAGTCGGCCGCCGACAGCGCCGCGGCGCGCGAGCAAGCGCCCGCGCCGGACACCCTGATCGAACAGGTCGGCCTGTGAAGCGCGCCCTGTCCCGCCTCGTCTGCTCAGCTGGAAATCACGATGGAATTTGAAGTCTGGTGGCTGCTCGGTATTCCGTTTTTCTTTGCGCTCGGCTGGGTCGCCGCGCGCGTCGACATCCGCCACGTGATCTCCGAATCGCGCAGCCTGCCGCGCAGCTACTACAAGGGCCTCAACGTGCTGCTCGACGAGCAGCCGGACAAGGCGATCGACATCTTCGTCGAGATCGCGCGGCTCGATCCCGAGACGGCCGAACTGCATTTTGCGCTCGGCAAATTGTTCCGCCGGCGCGGCGACATCGAGCGCGCCGTGCGCGTGCACCAGAACCTGCTGGCGCGCCCCGACCTGCCGGCTGAGATTGCGGCGCTGGCCCGTTTCGAACTCGGGCAGGATTACCTGAAGGCCGGCCTGCTCGACCGGGCGGAAGAGACCTTCCACCTGCTTGGCGGCACGCCGTACGCAGCGCAGGCCAGCCGCGCCCTGCTCGAGATCTACCAGCGCGAGAAGGAGTGGCGGCGCGCGATCGATGCCGCACTCGCGCTGCAGGCTTCCGGCGCCGGTGCCTACCAGAAGGAAATCGCGCAATTTCACTGCGAGCTCGCGCAGGACGAGCTCGTGCATGCCCATCCCGACGTGGCGCTCGCCACGCTGGAGGAAGCGCTGGGTCATGACCGCAATAACGTGCGCGCCACGATACTGACCGGCGACGCGCTGCTGTCCAAGGGCGACACCGAGGGCGCGTTGCGCACGTGGCGGCGCGTCGAGCAGCAGAGCGCCGCGCATGTCGGGCTGGTGGCGCAGCGGCTGATCGACGGCTACCGCAGCGTGGGCCGCACGCGCGAGGGCGTCAACCTGCTGAAATCCTATCTGGCCGACGTGCCGTCGATCGACCTGCTCGAAGTGGTCTTCAAGGGCGTGCTCGAGCTCGACGGGCCCGATGCGGCCAATCAACTCGTCGGCGACGAGCTTCGCCGCAGCCCGACGCTCTTGGGGCTGGACAAACTGATCGAGGCGCGCCTGATGTACGCTCCCCCCGAGCGCCTGCCCGAGCTGTCGCTGGTGAAAAGCCTGGTCGGCGGCTATGCGCAGAAGCTGGCGCGCTACCGTTGCAGCCACTGCGGCTTCCAGGCCAAGCAGTTCTACTGGCAGTGTCCCGGCTGCAGCCATTGGGAAAGCTACGCGCCGCGCCGCACCGAAGAACTGTCCGTGATGAGCCAGGGCTGAGCTGCGCACCACCCTGAGGAGGGTGGCGATGAAACTGCCTGACCTGGCCGCAGCGGCCCATGTGTCGGCCCCGGTCCCGCTCGGCCGAGGGCATGAGCCTGTTCGATGCGTCGGGCAATCGCCACTTCACAGCCCAGGCGCGCGAGGTGTTCGTTGAAGCACACAGCGAGGCGCTGATCGCTAGTCATTGACCGCGGGCATTATGGTCTGCTCGGTCGTCGCACCATGCAAAATTAACATCTCGACATGCAGCAACAAAGCACGGCACTTCACGTTTAATGCCGGTGCGGACCGAGCCGAAGGCGAGGCCGCATTCCCGACAATTACTGGAGGAAGCCATGCTGAAAAAAATTGCCGTTGCACTGCTGGGATCGATGATGCTTGCCGGTGTTGCCTTTGCCGCGGTGGAGGTCAACAGCGCCGACCAGGCGGCGCTCGACAGCATCGCCGGGGTCGGCCCGTCGACATCGCGCGCCATCATTGCCGAGCGCGAAAAGAACGGCAAGTTCCGCGACTGGGCCGATCTGCAGCAGCGCGTCAAGGGCATCGGCGAGCGCAATATCGTCAAGCTGTCGGCCGCCGGGCTGGTCGTGAACGGGCAGCCGCATGCGTCGTCCGGCACCTCATCTGGCACCTCATCTGGCACCTCATCTGGCACCTCATCCGGCGCTTCGGCAGCCAAGGCGGCTGCCGGCGCAGGCGCTGTCACGAAGGCCGCCGCGCCGGCAGCAGAGAAAGGGGCGCAGCCGCCGCGCCAGTGACGGCGGCCGGGCTTGCCGCGGCGTGCGCCCGTCAACCACGGGCGCTGGATTAAAATGGCGGTTTCCCTTGACGCCCAGACAACCGCCATGCATTTCCACTCGATCGAGGAACTGGTCGGCAACACGCCGCTGGTACGACTGAAGCGTATCCCCGGCGAGGATGCCGCACGGCGCAACAACATCATTCTCGGCAAGCTCGAGGGCAACAACCCGGCCGGCTCGGTCAAGGACCGTCCGGCGCTGGCCATGATCCTGGGTGCCGAGAGGCGCGGCGAGATCAAGCCCGGCGACACCCTGATCGAGGCGACCAGCGGCAACACCGGCATCGCGCTGGCGATGGCCGCTGCGATGAAGGGTTACCGGATGATTCTGCTGATGCCGGAAAACCTCAGTCTCGAACGCCGCCAGAGCATGGCCGCATATGGCGCCCAGATCATCCTCACGCCGAAGGCCGGCGGCATGGAGTATGCGCGCGACCTCGCGGACCAGATGCAGAGGGACGGCAAGGGCAAGATCCTCGACCAGTTCGCGAATCCCGACAATCCGCGTGCGCACTACGACGGCACCGGCCCGGAGATCTGGCGCGATACCGACGGGCGGGTCACGCATTTCGTCAGCGCGATGGGAACGACCGGCACCATCATGGGCGTCTCGCGCTACCTGAAGGAAAAGAATCCCGACATCCGCATCGTCGGTGCCCAGCCGGAAGAGGGATCGCAGATTCCCGGCATCCGCAAATGGCCGGAAGCCTACCTGCCGAGGATTTTCGATCGCAGCCGCGTCGATCAGGTGGAGAGCGTCAGCCAGGCGGCTGCAGAGCAGATGGCGCGCAGGATGGCTGTCGAGGAGGGCATTTTCGCCGGCATCTCAGCCGCCGGTGCCTGCGAAGTGGCGATGCGCGTGTCGCAGGTGACCGAAAATGCGGTGATCGTATTCATTGTCTGCGACCGCGGCGATCGCTATTTGTCGACCGGCGTGTTTCCCGCCTGAGCGCCTGCCTGACTCCGGTGCGCGGCCCGATGCCCGCGCTGCAACGCCCGCCGCCTCGGCACGATGCCTGCATCGAGCAAGCTTGCTGGCACCGACGTTTGAACCGACGTCAGAACCGGCATTCGAACCGCCATTCGAACCACCGATCGCATCGGCGACCGACCGATGCGATCGGCCGCTACTGGCCTGCGTTTTTCGGCTTGAACTGCTTGTCGCTGATGCGGAATTTTTCGCGTCGGTCGCCCATCAGGATGCGCAGTTCGCGGATCGACAAGTCGCTCACCTCATGCATGCGGATCAGCAGCGAGGCGCCCACCGGTAAGCGTCTATGGCGGATCTTGCTGATCACCGGAGGCGCGACTTCCAGCGCCCGGGAAAGGGCGGCATCGTTTTTCAGATGCAGCTTTTCGATCAATGAGTCGAGAAGATTGTTCGGATCGTAAGCGACCTGATCGGCGAGTCGATTGCTGTCCTGATTATCAAACTGAGTCGTCATGTCCGTGATCGTTCCCAAGTTGCGAATGGTGAATCAAATGCGCCGGTGGGTGTGCAGATCAAGACTTGCCCTGCCTGCTCCCTGGTTTCCCGCTCCCGACCTTTGCGACGATGTTTCAAATTGTTTTTAAGTTGGCAAGTAAGTTTATTGGATGTTAGTAACAAAGTAAAATTCTCTTCAGCCTTATCCCGACATCCGTTGTCGTTCCGCTCGACGAATGCGCTGCCCAAGTCCCTGATTTATTTCAGAAAAATACATGCTTGCCCGACGAGAAGATGTCAAACAGGGAACAATGTGAACTATTCGCCCGTATATTTCTTGACAACAAATTTAGTGTAGTCATTGCGGCAACTTACGGCATTGATTAATCGCAATGCTTCAAGACAATTTTTTTCATTTTGATAAATTCCATCCTGCCTATCCGAGTGGATTGGCAACGAAAGGTTTCCAGTGCCGCGGTGGCAGTCAGGCGAGGGGGCAGTCAGGCGAGGGGGCAGTCAGGCGAGGGGGCAGTCAGGCGAGGGGGCGGGCGGGGTAGGCGGCGGCTGGCTGCAGTGCGGCCCAGCCGGCCCAGCCCAGGCGTCGCATCGTGGCAAGGTTGTGCTGAACGATGGCGTCCGTGTTCGGGTGGGCGGCAATCGCCTTATCTAGGCTGGTCTCGCGCAGCAGGTGCAGCATCGGATACGGCGAGCGGTTGGTGGCGTGGGTGATGTCGTCCGGCTCCGCGTCGGCGAAGCGGTAGTCGGGGTGGAAGCTGGCGATCTGCAGCACCCCGGACAGCCCGCAGGCGTCGAACAGGGCGTCGGCCATGCCGAGGAAATCGTTGTAGTCCGAAAAATCGGTCAGCACCTGCGGGTGGATCAGCAGGGCGGTATCGATCTGCTCAGCGGGTACGCCGATCAGAGACTCGGCGGCCAGTAACAGGTCCTGTACCAGTTGGTCGGTGTCCGTTGCGCGGCTGATCCGGTAGTCGATCTGGTTCTTCCGGAAGACCGAATTCGCGAACGGACACAGATTCAGCCCGATGACCACCTGCTCCAGCCACTGGCGTGTGCGGCCGACGATGACCGCATCTTCGGCCGGCGTCGCCTCGTCCGCAGCGCTCATCGATTCCGCTGCCGGGCGATGGCCTGCCCGAGTTCGATCACGGCCATCGCGTAGTAGTAGCTGCGGTTATAGTGCGTGATCGCGAAAAAGTTGTTGGTGCCTATCCAGTACCGGACGGGGCGCTCGCCGTCCTGCAAGTCGATCAGCCCATAGCTGGCGGCAGCCGGCACGCCGTCCGGCACCACGACGCCGGCCTGCTCCAGATCCTGCAGCGAATACTTCGCCTGCAAGCCCTGGCCGATCATCTCGGGCCAGCCGGCATCGGTCGCCACCGTTACCGGGAAGGCCAGCGGCTGGCCCGCCACCCAACCATGCTGGGACAGGAAACTGGCGATGCTGCCGATGGCATCGACCGGCGACTGGCGCAAGTCGATCCGGCCGTCGCCATCGAAATCGACGGCGAACTTGCGGATGCTGCCTGGCATGAACTGCGGCCAGCCGATGGCGCCGGCGAACGAACCCTTCAGGTCGAACGGATCGGTGTCGTTCTCCCGCGCGTAGAGCAGCGCCTGCTTCAGCTCGCCGCGGAAGTACGCCATCCGCGTCTCCCGGTTCGGCGTGTCCGGATAGGCGAACGCCAGCGTGGTCAGGGCATCCATGACCAAAAATTTTCCGGTCGATTGCCCGAACATCGTTTCCACGCCCAGGATGCCGACAATGATCTGGGCCGGCACGCCGAACTCGGCCGACGCGCGGTTGAGCGCCTGCTCATGCTGGTTCCAAAAGACCGCGCCGGCGTTCAGGCGCTTCGGCTCGACGAAGCGCTCGCGATATGCGGTCCAGTTCTTTGCCTTGCCCGCCGGCGCCGGGTTGATCAGCCGCACCACCTCATCGCGGTACTGGACCCTGCGGAACTGCTCGCGCAATGCGTCGCGGTCGAAGCCATGCTGGTCGCTCATCTCGTCGATGAACTCGGCGACGGCGCGCCAGTGCGTGAAATTGGTGAACTCGTTGTCCGCGGCCGCCGTCCGGGGCGGCGCTGCCGTCGCCGGCCGGCCGGCTTTGAGTGCCGTCTTCTTCAGCTCCGGGCGCGGCGATCCGGTCTGCCGCGCGCCGGTTTTTTTCGTCGCTGTCGTGGCGGTAGCCTTGGCCGCAGCGCCGGCCTGCGCGGGCACCTTCGAGGTCTCGGCCTGCGTCGGCGTGAAGGCAGCCAGCAGCGGCGCGCAGAAGAGGGCGGAGGCGAGCAGCGAATGAAGACGGGTCATGGAATGCGCAGACGAGAGCGGGAGCAGGGCGGTAACGGAAGAGGCGACGCGCAGGTATAGAGCATGGCTCGCTGATGCATAATAGCTGTAATGGCTACCTCATTTTTTACACACGCGGACTGCCTCCGCCACGAGATGGGGGATTGGCATCCGGAGTGTCCGGCGCGCTTGCAGGCGATCGACGACCAGCTGATTGCCAGCGGCATCGATGCGCTGCTGGACCGGCGCGATGCGCCGCTGGCCGCCATCGACGACCTTGAACTCGTCCACACCCCGCGGGCCATCGCGCGCGTGCGCGATCACCTGCCCCGCGCCGGCGAGCATCACGCGCTGGACGCCGACACGCTGCTCAACCAGCACAGCTGGACGGCCGCACTGCGCGCCGCCGGCGCCGCCATCGCCGCCACCGATGCCGTGATGGCGGGTGAGATCGACAATGCTTTCTGCGCGGTGCGGCCGCCGGGCCATCATGCGACCCCGGATGCCTCGATGGGGTTTTGCCTGTTCAACAATGTCGCCATTGCCGCGGCCCACGCGCTGCAGGTATACGGGCTGGCGCGGGTCGCCATCATCGACTTCGACGTCCATCACGGCAATGGCACCGAGGCCGCTTTCGCCGCCGATCCGCGCGTGCTGATGGCGAGTTTTTTCCAGCACCCGCTGTACCCGTACTCCGGCGTCCATGCGCCGGGCACGTCTCCAGCCCATCTGGTGAACATTCCGGTGCCGGCCCACGCGCGCGGCGATGCCGTGCGCGAACTCGTCGGCCGGCACTGGCTGCCGGCGCTGCACGCACACCGGCCGCAGATGCTGTTCATTTCGGCCGGCTTCGATGCGCATCGCGAAGACGACATGGCGATGATGGGCCTGGTCGAGGCCGACTATGCATGGATCACGCGCCAGCTGGTCGATGTCGCGCGCGAGCACGCCCAGGGCCGGATCGTCAGCTGCCTCGAGGGCGGCTATGCGCTGTCGGCGCTCGGGCGCAGCGTGGTCGCGCATCTGAAGGTACTGGCCGGGATCGGGTGATCGCACGGTTACAATACCGCCATTCCCACCTCACGAAGTTCTCCATGTCCATCCAGTGGTTCCCCGGTCACATGAACGCCGCGCGCAGGCAAGCCGCGGAGTCGATGGAGAAGGTCGACCTGGTCATCGAGGTGCTCGACGCCCGCGTGCCGCAGGCCAGCAGCAATCCCATGATCGAATCGCTGCGCCGCGCCCGCCAGCGGCCCTGTCTGAAGATTCTCAACAAAAGCGATCTCGCCGATCCCGCCGCGACCAGGGCATGGCTGCAGCACTATGGCGCGCAGCCGCAGGTGACGGCGGTCGCGCTATCCTGCCGCAAGCCGGCCGACGTCGCCAAGGTGCCTGCGCTGTGCCTCGCGCTGGCCCCGCATCGCGGCACCGCATTGAAGCCGCTGCGCCTGATGATCATGGGCATACCCAACGTCGGTAAATCCACGCTGATGAATGCACTGCTGAAAAAGCGGGTCGCCAAGGTCGGCGACGAGCCGGCGGTCACGAAGACGCAGCAGCGGCTTTTCCTCGGCAACAATATCGTGCTGATCGATACGCCCGGCCTGATGTGGCCCAAGATCGAGCACCCGACCGATGGCCTGATGCTGGCCGCCAGCCATGCGATCGGCGTCAATGCGATCATCGAGGAAGAAGTCGCCGCCTTCCTTGGCGAGTTGCTGCTGCAGCGCTATCCTGCGTTGCTGGCGGCGCGCTACGGGCTCCAGCCCGAGGGCATGGATGGCATCGGCGTCGTGGAGGCCATTGCGACGCGTCGCGGCTTCCGCCTCAGGGGCGGCGACGCCGACGTCGAGAAGGCGGCGCACACGCTGCTGCAGGACTACCGCAGCGGCGCGCTCGGACGCATCAGCCTCGAGACGCCGTCGAGCCGCGTCGCGCTGCTGGCCAGCTACGTACCGCCGCCGTCGCTGGCCGACCCGCAGCCGCAGGAAGACATCGACGACGAATAAGCGAACAACGCGACCGCAACGAGGAGACACGATGGCCGAGACCGCACGCGAGGCAGCCCCCGACGCAGCCCAACCCTACGTCGTTCGTTCCGACGCCGATGGCGTGACGACGCTGACCCTGAACCGAGGCGAGCGCTTTAATCCGCTATCCGAAGAGATGCTGGCGGCGCTGCACGATCAGATACGCGCCATTGCGACCGATTCCTCGGTGCGCGTCGTGGTCATCGGCGCCCGGGGCAAGGCCTTCTGCGCCGGACACGACCTGAAGCAGATGCGCGCCTCGCCGTCGGCGGCCTACTACCAGCGGCTGTTCGACCAGTGCAGCCAGCTGATGCTGTCGATACAGCAGATGCCGCAGCCCGTGATCGCCCGCGTGCAGGGCATCGCCACCGCCGCCGGCTGCCAACTGGTGGCCATGTGCGACCTGGCTGTTGCCTCCACCGAGGCCCGGTTCGCGGTCTCCGGCGTCAACTACGGATTGTTCTGCGCGACGCCGTCGGTCGGCCTGTCGCGCAACGTGTCGCGCAAGCAGGCCATGGAAATGCTGCTGACCGGCGATTTCATCGACGCCGCCACGGCCTTGGCGCGCGGGCTGGTCAACCGAATCGTCGCGCCGGAAGCCCTCGACGATGAGGTCGCGCGGCTCGCTGCGTCCATCCTCGCCAAGCCCGCCGTGGCCATCGCGATGGGCAAGCAGATGTTCTACCGCCAGGCCGAAATGGGCATCGCCGCGGCTTATCAGCTGGCAGGCCAGACCATGGCCTGCAACATGATGGACGAGGCCGCCCTCGAAGGCGTGCAGGCGTTCATCGACAAGCGCCCGCCGGCATGGAAGCGCTGAGCGCGCTGCAGCAGAATCGCTGATGCGTGCATCATCGAGAATGTGCAGTCGCGGGTTCGAGCAGGAAGCGGTCGACTTCCTCGTTGCGGCCCGTGGCTGACTGGAATACCTCGATCGTCTGCTTTTCCGTCACCACGAAGCGCTGGCCGGCAGGGCCAATGAGTTCCCGCTCGCCCATCGTCATCTCGTCGTGGAAAGGATCGGCATCGAAGGCCTTGCGCATCCTGATTCGGCATTCGATCGTGTAACCGTCGAAGTATTTCTGCACCGCGTAACTCTGCTCGGGATCGGCGGTGGCGGACAGTACGTTCGGGAAGGCGATCAGCTTGCCGCTGCCGACCGCTCCCTCCAGCGCCTCCAGCCGAAAGTGACCGGAAGGGTTCCTCAGGTTAATTCCCTTGTAGCTCGCGACGTCGGTCTTGCCGAAGTAAGGATGCTCGCAGAGTTTGGCGATGGCGCCGTTCAGGGCTGTCGAATACACCTGCATCAGGCCCGAAAGGGTCTTGTCGCCGTAATAGGCGGCGGCCATGGCCGCGCCATTGACGGCATTGAAGGTACCCGTGCCCGAATGGACATAGTCGATCAGCGCCAGCAACTCGGCCGTGCTGAGCCGCTGACCGGGTGCCACCGTGCCCCAAGCACGCGCGTAGTCGCCATGCACGGCCGTGGGCTGCAAGCCGAGCCGCGCCGCCGGCTCCGGCGCCATCGCCGACAGGAGGGCTGCCTGCCGGAGCTCACCGTTTTTTGCCCATGACTTCTGGAAGCCGCCGATCAGCTGCTTCGCATGCGCGGGCGTGATCTGCTCGAGGAAGGCGCGGTCATTCGCCTGCGCTGCGGCGTAGTCGCCAGCCGCCGGCTGACGCACGCGCGGAGCCAGCGTGAAGCGGTAAGACTCCGACAGCCGGATGATCGCATCCAGCGCATGGCAGGTCGTGAACGCCTCGGCGGCCAGCCGCGCATGAGTTCGCGCTGCCTCCGGGTCGCGCGTGCCGGCGCCGGCGGGTGCCTTGCCCGCCTGCCATACCTCGTCGTACAGTGGAGATTGCCGCAGTTGCCGCAGCCGGGGTACCGGGTCATGGCTGCCCGAGGCGGCGTGGATATCCTGTTTCAACCTGTCGACGGGAATGGTTTGCGTGCTCACCTGGCGGCTGCTGCTCGACGGATGACGCTTGGTGCGATGCCCGATCGAAGTGGGCGTTGTGCGTAGCATGATGTCCCCTCCTTGGTGCGGCTATGGCCGTTTATCGGCCATATCGAGCCGGTCAGGATGGGTGACAACCGTTAAACAATAATCCGTTCGATCAAACGACTTTGTTTGATACTGCTCATCGAACCGGAATGCTGAAGCCGGACTCAGGTTTGGCGCAGGTGTGGGCGATGATCGAAGCGAGTCGCAAGTCGAGATCGCGAGCCCGGGCCGCGAGCCCAGACCTCAGAACGAAAAAAGCCCGCATTGCTGCGGGCTCTTCAGAGGTGGAAGGCCTCGATGGAATTACATCATGCCATCCATGCCGCCCATGCCACCCATACCGCCCATGCCGCCCATGCCACCCGCAGCCGGCTTGTCCTCGACCAGTTCGGACACCATGCAGTCGGTGGTCAGCATCAGGCCGGCGATCGACGCTGCGTTCTGCAGTGCCGAGCGGGTGACCTTGGCCGGATCCAGCACGCCCATCTCGACCATGTCGCCGTAGGTACCGTTGGCCGCGTTGTAGCCGAAGTTACCCTTGCCTTCGAGGACCTTGTTGACGACGACCGAAGCCTCTTCACCGGCGTTGGTGACGATCATGCGCAGCGGCTCTTCGATCGCGCGCAGCACGATCTTGATGCCGGCATCCTGGTCCGGGTTGTCGCCGTTCAGGGCCACGTTGGCGCGTGCGCGCAGCAGGGCCACGCCGCCGCCGGCGACGATGCCCTCTTCGACGGCAGCGCGGGTCGCGTGCAGCGCGTCTTCAACACGGGCCTTCTTCTCTTTCATCTCGACTTCGGTCGCGGCACCAACCTTGATCACGGCCACGCCGCCGGCCAGCTTGGCGACACGCTCCTGCAGCTTCTCGCGGTCGTAGTCGGAGGTCGCTTCCTCGATCTGGACGCGGATCTGCTTGACGCGGTTCTCGATGGCGGCGGACTGGCCGGCGCCGTCGATCACGGTCGTGTTCTCTTTGCCCACTTCAATGCGCTTGGCCTGGCCGAGGTCGTTCAGCGAGACCTTCTCGAGGGTCAGGCCGACTTCTTCGGCGATCACCTGGCCGCCGGTCAGGATCGCGATGTCTTCCAGCATCGCCTTGCGACGGTCGCCGAAGCCCGGGGCTTTGACGGCGCAGGTCTTCAGGATGCCGCGGATGTTGTTGACCACCAGGGTTGCCAGTGCCTCGCCTTCGATGTCTTCAGCGATGATCAGCAGCGGACGGCCGGCCTTGGCGACTTGCTCGAGCACCGGCAGCAGGTCGCGGATGTTCGAGATCTTTTTGTCGTACAGCAGGATGAACGGGTTGTCGAGCAGTGCGACCTGCTTGTCGGCGTTATTGATGAAGTACGGCGACAGGTAGCCGCGGTCGAACTGCATGCCCTCGACGATGTCGAGTTCATCGTTCAGCGACTTGCCGTCTTCGACGGTGATCACGCCTTCCTTGCCGACCTTTTCCATCGCCTCGGCGATGCGATCGCCGATCGAGGTGTCCGAGTTCGCCGAGATCGAGCCGACCTGCGCGATTTCCTTCGAGGTGGTGCAGGGCTTGGCGATCTTCTTCAGCTCTTCGACGGTGGCGGTTACGGCCTTGTCGATGCCGCGCTTGAGGTCCATCGGGTTCATGCCGGCAGCGACATACTTCATGCCTTCGCGCACGATGGCCTGGGCCAGCACGGTCGCGGTGGTGGTGCCGTCACCAGCGTTGTCGGAGGTCTTGGACGCGACTTCCTTGACCATCTGCGCGCCCATGTTCATCAGCTTGTCTTTCAGTTCGATCTCTTTCGCGACCGATACGCCGTCCTTGGTCACGGTCGGTGCGCCGAACGAGCGCTCGAGCACGACGTTGCGGCCCTTCGGGCCCAGGGTGACCTTGACTGCGTTGGCGAGGATGTTGACGCCCTCGACCATCTTCTGGCGCGCGCTGTCGCCAAACACTACGTCTTTTGCTGCCATGTTGAATGCTCCTTGATGGATGAATGCTTTTCAGTGCAAGCGCCGCCGGGTCCTGCCCGGTTGGGGGCGCTGTCTATACACCGTGGATCCCGGCTTTCGCCGTCACTTTTCCACGATGGCCATGATGTCGTCTTCGCGCATCACGAGGACTTCATCGCCATTGACCTTCACGGTCTGGCCCGAGTACTTGCCAAACAGGACGCGGTCGCCGACTTTCACGTCCAGCGGGCGCACCTTGCCGTCTTCGAGGATCTTGCCGTTGCCGACGGCGACCACCTCGCCCTGGTCCGGCTTTTCGGCGGCGGCGTCCGGCAGCACGATGCCCGAAGCGGTTTTGGTTTCCTGTTCGAGACGCTTGACCACGACACGGTCATGCAGGGGACGAATGCTCATACGAACTCCTTGAAAACAATTGAAAAACAAAGGTTTACGTTCAACGGCGGCCGGCGGTGGGAGCTTTTGCCCGCCATCGGCCGCTCGCAGGGGAACAGTCGGCCGGCAGATTGTTAGCACTCTCCGCCGGCGAGTGCCAAGTATAGGGACGGGTTGAGCGATTTTCAAGAATCCCGACAGGAAAATCTCCATTTCGCCCGGACGGGGTTGTCGATTTGAGAATCCGCAAGCTCGCAGACGCGATCGGCGGCCGGCGCTATCATCCGGCGATGGACAACATTGCCACCCTGATCATTCCCCGCACGCGCGACCTCGGCGACGGGTTCAAAGTGCGGCGCGCACTGCCAGCGGCCGAGCGGCGGATGGTCGGGCCGTTCGTTTTCTTCGACCAGATGGGGCCGACCCTGCTCAAGCCCGGCATCGGCCTCGACGTGCGGCCGCACCCGCACATTGGGCTTGCCACCGTCACCTGGCTGCTCGACGGCGAGATCCTGCATCGCGACAGCTTGGGCAGCGTGCAGCCGATCCGCGCCGGCGAGGTCAACTGGATGACCGCCGGACGCGGCATCGTGCACTCCGAGCGCAGCGACGAGCGCCAGCGCGGCGAGGCCTCGTCGCTGTACGGGTTGCAGTGCTGGGTGGCCCTGCCGGCGGCACAGGAGGAGTGCGATCCCGACTTCACGCACCTGAAAGCCGCTGCGCTGCCGGGTTTCGACGCCGACGGCGCGGCGGGCGTGCTGGTGGCCGGCCGCTTCCTCGGCCTGCACACGCCGCTGCCGACCCGCTCGCCGCTGTTCTACCTGCAACTGGTCCTGCAGCCGCATGCGCGCTTCGGCATGCCGGCCGAGTACGACGAGCAGGCGCTCTACATCGTGCGCGGCGAACTCGATCTCGGGCCCGATGGCGCGCATGGCGCGGGCCGGCTGCTCGTCACGCGCGAAGGCGCTGCGCTCACGCTGCAGGCCGGCCCGCAGGGCGCGACCGTGATGCTGCTCGGCGGCGAGCCGCTGGACGGCCCGCGTCACCTTGCATGGAACTTCGTCTCCAGCCGGCCGGAGCGCATCGAGCAGGCCAAGCGCGACTGGCTCGCGCAGCGCTTCGCCGGCGTGCCGGGCGAGACCGAGTTCATCCCGCTGCCCGACAACGTGCGTCCGGTCGACTATCCCTGAACCGAGCGCCAGACCAGGCGCGCCGCGCCCAGATCGGCCACGGCCGTGCCGACCGACTTGAACAGCGTGATCTCGTCCGCCGAGCGCCGCCCCGGATGCTCGCCGCGCAACAGCGCCGACAGGTCGGCGCGCAGCGCCTCCTTCCGCAGCAGCCCGGCAGCCAGCGGCTGTACCAGATCGCCCGCCTCGGCCAGTGCGCCCTCCCGCGTATCGACGAACAGCGAGGCTGCCAGCATCAGCGCATCGTCCGCCTCGCGCATGTGCGGCCGAAAGCCGCCGACCAGATCGACATGGACGCCCGGCTTGACCGCTTGCGCCGTCACCAGCGGCTCGGCGCTGGTCGTCGCGCAGCAAATGATGTCGGCTTGCACGCAGGCCGCTGCCAGCGCGTCGGCCGCTTCCACGGTCGCCTGCGGCGGCAGCCCGGCGTCGCGCATGCGCTGCATCGCCGAGGCGACCCGCGCCGGATCGCGGCCCCAGACCAGCACCCGTTCGATCGCGCGCGCCGCGCAGTGCGCCACCGCCATCTCCGGCGCCAGGCGTCCGCTGCCGACGACGAGCAGCGTCCGGCTGTCCTCGCGCGACAGGCGCCGCGAAGCCAGCGCCGAGACGGCGGCCGTGCGCCGCAGCGTCAGCGCCTCGCCATCCATCAGCGCCAGCGGAGCGCCGGTGACGGCATCGAGCAGCACATACAGCGCATGCACGGTCGGCAGCGCGCGCTCGCGGTTGTCCGGCATGACCGTGACCAGCTTCACGCCGATCTGCGCCTCCGGTTGCCAGGCCGGCATCAGCAGCAGCGACGACGCGCCGGGCAGCGCATGCGCATGCCGCTGCGGCGCGACCGCCGGTTCGCAAAAGGCCTCGTGCAGCGCGTCGATCAGCGCCGGGTAGGGCAGCGAGCGTCGCACGCGTGCGGCATCGATGAAGGGAAGGGTCGGCGTATCGTCCATGGCCGCTCGAGGGTAGGCAGTTGCGGTGCCGACGTCAACGGCTGCGTGGGATAATCCGGGCCACGTCGAGGAGTGCCCATGCGGCCCTGTCGCCCTTCATCCGGTTTTGCCACGTTGCTGCTGTCTGCCCTGCTGTCCGCGCTGCTGCTGTCGGGCTGTGCCGGCCTGCGCCCGGCGCAACCCGGCCCCGTCCTGCCGCCTGACATGGCAGCCGCACTGCGGCAGGCCGGCGTTCCCCCGGACGCCGTCGCCGTCGACGCGCGTCCGGCCGACGGCGGCGCGCCGCTGCTGGCCTGGAATGCGGGCAGCGCCCTGCAGCCGGCGTCGGTCATGAAACTGTTCACCGTGCAGGCCGCGCTTGAGCTGCTCGGCCCCGGGCACCGCTGGATCACCCGCGTGCAGGCGACCGGCGTGCAGGAGGGCGACGTGCTGCAGGGCGACCTGATCATCGAGGGCGGCGGCGATCCGCGCTTCGCGCATGAAGACCTGTGGCAGCTGCTGTCGCGGCTGCGCGCGCTGGGCCTGCGCGAAATCCGCGGCGACCTGGTGCTCGACCGCTCGTTGTTCGATGCGCCGGCTGCCGATGCGGCAGCCTTCGACGGCCGTCCCGACCGCGCCTACAACGCGCCACCCGACGCCCTGCTGCTCGATGCGAAGGCGCTGCACCTGCGGCTGTTGCCCGAGGGCGCAGGACGTCCGGCCCGGATCGCGATCCGCCCGCCGTTGGCCGGCTTCGTCGTCGAGCCGCCGCTGGCGGCCGACGGTCCGTGCGAGAACCTGCGCGAGCAGTTGCAGCCGCAATGGACAACGGCAGGATTGCGCTTCGCCGGCGCCTACCCGCTTGCCTGCGGCGAGCGCGAGCTGAGCTTTCACCTGCACACGCTGGATGCGGCCGCCTATTTCGACGCGGTGTTCCGCTCGCTGTGGGCGCAGCTGGGCGGCGTGCTGGCCGGCGGCACCGTGTCCGGCCGGGCGCCGGCTGACAGCCGCGACATCGCGCACTGGACGTCGGCGCCGCTGTCGGAGCAGATCCGCGACATCAACAAGCACAGCAACAACCCGATGGCGCGCAACCTGCTGCTGTCGATGGCCGCCGGTCGCGGCGGCGCGCCGGCGACGGCCGAGGCCGCCGCCGTGAAGGTCGGCGCATGGCTGCATGCCGCGGGCATCGATGCGAGCACGCTGGTGATCGACAACGGCTCGGGACTGTCGCGCCGCGAGCGCTCGTCGGCGGCGGCGCTGGCGGCGCTACTGCAGCATGCGTGGCGGCAGCCGACGATGCCGGAATTCGTCGCCTCGCTGCCGGTGGCCGGCATCGACGGCACGATGGCGCGGCGCTTCGCCGATTCGCCGCTGCGCGGCCGCGCGCACATCAAGACCGGCAGCCTGGCCGATGTCGCCAGCATCGCCGGCTACGTCACCGCCGCCTCCGGACGGCGCATCGCGGTGGTGGCTTTGATCAACCATCCGAAAGCCAACGAGGCGAGGGCGGCCTTCGACCGCCTGCTCGCCTGGGTATACGCCAGCTACTGACGCTTCGGCGTGAACAGCACGGTCGACATCGCGCCGAGGATCAGCAGCATGGCCGTGTAATCCTGCCAGTGCGGCGTCTCGCCCAGCATCCACGCCCCCGAGAAAGTGCCGACCACCGGAATGAACATCACCGACAGGCTCGACATCACCGGCGGCAGCAGCCGCGCCAGCCGGAACCAGACGACATGCGCGAAGCCGAAAATGATGGCCGCGTTGTAGGCGATGGCGGCCCACTCGACGGCCTCTGGCAGGCGCCACTGGTCGCGCTCGAACAGCAGCGACAGCAGGCACATCACGGACGTGGTCAGCGCCAGCATCCAGAAGGTCAGCGAGATGGTCGGCATGTCGAGCCTGGTGCGTTTCATCAGCACCGTGCCGAAGCCCCAGGCTGCCGCCGCCAGCAGGGCAAACAGCGTGCCGAGCGGCTGGCCGGAAATGTTCGCGAATTCGCTCGACAGCAGCAGCGCCGCGCCCGCCATCGCCAGCACCACGCCGAGCAGCGCGCGGCCGCTGATGCGGTCGCCGAAAAACGCCAGCCCGGACAGCACCGCCCACACCGGCATCGTGTAGCCGAGGATGGCCGCGCGTCCGGAAGAGAGCAGCTTGACGCCGAGGATGATCAGCGCGTGCCAGACCAGCATGTTCGGTACTGCCAGCTTGACGATCGTCAGCGCCTGCCCGGCGGGCACGCGCAGCGATTCGCGCTGCATGCGCGCAGCCAGGCCGATGACGACGAGCCCGCCGAGCATCGACAATGTGCGGAAGGTCAGCGGCGGGAATTCGCGCACGCCCAGCTTCATCACGGGCCAGTTCACGCCCCAGGACAGGATCAGCAGGGCGAGCAGCACAAGATCTTTTCGGGTCAGTCGATGCATGGGGCGGGACGATAGCACGACAGGCTACAATGGCGTTGTTGCGAATCCTGAACTTGTGCTTGCGTGAACTTCATCGACAAACTCGGCGCGGCCATTGCGCGCAACGATTCCCTGCTGTGCGTCGGCCTCGACCCCGATATTGCGAAGCTGCCGCCCGAACTGCGGGGACGGCCGCACGCCATTGCCGATTTCTGCATGGCCATCATCGACGCCACGGCCGGCATTGTCTGCGCGTTCAAGCCGCAGATTGCCTACTTCGCCGCGCTGGCCGCCGAAGACCAGTTGCAGATCGTCTGCGACTATCTGCGCAGTACCTGTCCGCACATCCCGATCGTGCTCGACGCCAAGCGTGGCGACATCGGCGCCACCGCCGAGCAGTATGCTCGCGAAGCCTTCGAGCGCTACGGCGCCGACGCCGTGACCGTCAATCCCTACATGGGCTTCGATTCCGTCGAGCCCTACCTGCAGTGGCAGGACCGCGGCGTGATCGTGCTCTGCCGCACCTCCAATCCCGGCGGCTCCGACCTGCAGTTCCTGCAGGTCGACGGCCAGCCCTTGTACCAGCACGTGGCGCGGCTAGTGGCCGAGCGCTGGAACCGCAACGGCCAGTGCGGGCTGGTGGTCGGCGCGACCTTCCCGCAGGAAATCGCGCAGGTGCGTGCCATCGTCGGCGACATGCCGCTGCTGGTGCCGGGCATCGGCGCCCAGGGCGGCGATATCGAGGCCACCGTACATGCCGGCCAGACGGCCGACGGCATGGGGATGATGATCAATTCGTCGCGCGCGATCCTGTATGCGAAGCCGGCGGACGGAGAAGCATTTGCGGACGCCGCCGCGCGCGTGGCGCGCGAGACGCGGGATGCGATCAATGGTTTCAGGCGGCGGTGAGCGGTTGGCGGCGGATTTCGCCTGCGGCTCTATCCGCCCTACG
>JAMNXS010000050.1 GCA_023653025.1 Burkholderiaceae bacterium | reverse complement strand
ATGAACCCACGCGCGCGCTGGCGCAATCCGACCTCGCATGAAATCGAAAAACATCTTTGGCTTCCACGCGGTGACCGCGCGACTGCGGCACGACGCAGCGTCGGTCGAGGAAATCTACGTTGACGCCGCCCGTCATGACCGTCGCATGGGCGATCTGCTGCGCGCCGCGAAGGCGGCCAACGTCCGCATCATCCCGGCCGACGACCAGCGCCTCGACGCCATGGTCGGCACACGCCGGCATCAGGGCGTGGTCGCGCGCGCCGGCGAGCTCTCGCTGGCCCGCAATCTCGCCGAACTGCTCGACGGCATCCAGGGCCCGCCGCTGTTGCTGCTGCTCGACGGCGTCACCGATCCGCACAATCTCGGCGCCTGCCTGCGCGTGGCCGACGGTGCCGGCGCACACGCGGTGATTGCGCCGAAGGACCGGGCAGTCGGGCTGAACGCCACGGCGGCCAAGGTCGCCAGCGGAGCGGCCGATACCGTGCCTTACATCACCGTCACCAATCTGTCGCGCACGATGCGCGAACTGCAGGAGCGCGATATCTGGCTGACCGGCACCGCAGACGATGCCGAGCAGAGCCTGTACGACGTCGACTACACCGGCGGCACGGCCTTCGTGATGGGGTCGGAGGGCGAGGGCATGCGGCGGCTGACGCGCGAGAACTGCGATCGACTGGTCTGCCTGCCGATGATGGGCTCGGTCGAGAGCCTCAACGTGTCGGTCGCGTCCGGCGTCTGCCTGTACGAGGCGCGCCGGCAACGCCTGAAGGCCGGCTGACGTAAACTCGCGCGCTATCCGATCAATCCAATAAAATCGGGGGTTCACCCCGGAGTCGTTACATGTTCAGCCGCATCAACGAAGACATCAGCAGCATCATCGAGCGCGATCCTGCGGCGCGCAGCCGCTGGGAGGTCCTGACCTGCTACCCGGGCCTGCACGCGATCGTCATGCATCGCTGGGCAAATGCGTGCTGGCGTCGCGGCTTCAGGTGGCTCGGCCGCTTCATCTCGCATATTGCGCGCGGACTGACCGGGATCGAGATTCACCCGGGCGCGACCATCGGCCGCCGCGTATTCATCGATCATGGCTTCGGCGTCGTGATCGGCGAGACCGCCGAGGTGGGTGACGACTGCACGATCTACCAGGGCGTGACGCTGGGCGGCACCTCGCTGTTCAAGGGCCGGAAGCGGCACCCGACGCTGGCGCGAGGTGCGATCATCGGTGCCGGCGCGAAGGTGCTGGGATCGTTCACGGTCGGCGAGGGCGCGAAGGTCGGTTCGAATGCGGTGGTGGTGAAGGAGGTGCCGGCCGGAGCGACAGCCGTCGGCAACCCGGCGCGCATCATCGAAAAGGATGCGACCCATGCGCGCGACGAGGCGACTGCCCGCATGTTCGCCGCCTACGGCCTGACGCCCAACGGCGACGATCCGCTGTCGAAGGCGCTGCACGGGCTGATCGACAATGCGGCCTCGCAGGAATTGCAGCTGGTACGGATCGTCGCCGCGCTGAAGGCCGCTGGCATCGCCGTCGAGTCGGTACCCGAGCTGGACAAGTTCAACCCGGACAAGCTGAACAAGCTGGTCGAGTAAACGCTGCTTACCCGGCACGGCCGCCGGGCACCGGCCTTGCGCCGGAGTCGCTGCGGGCGGCGGCTTCGGCGGCTGCTCAGGCGGCTGCTGCAGCCAGTCCCGCGCGCTCGGCTTCCAGCATCTTCAGTACGCGTCGCTGCACCTTGCCGGTGGTCGTCATCGGCAGCGCATCGATGAACTCGATCTCCTTCGGGTACTCGTACGGCGCCAGCAGGCCGCGCACGTGCTGCTGCAGTTCGTCGATTAGTCGCCGGTCTTCCTGCTCGCCGCGCGGCGTGCCTTCGGTAAGCACGACGAAGGCTTTCACAAGGTTGCCCCGTTCCGCATCCGGCTTGGGCACCACGGCCGCATTGGCGATGGCCGGATGCTTGACGAGGCAGTTTTCGATTTCGGACGGACCGATCCGGTAGCCTGCTGCCTTGAACATGTCGTCTGCCCGGCCCCGGTACCACAGATAGCCGTCGTCATCGACGGTCGCCAGGTCGCCGGTCAGCAGCCAGTCGCCGCGGAACTTGTCGCGCGTCGCTTCCGGCCGGTTCCAGTAGCCGGAGAAGATGACCGGATCCGGATGGCCGTGGATGTCGCGCCGGTGCAGCGCGACCTCGCCCACCTCGCCCGCTGCCACCGGCTCGCCGTCGTCGCCGATGACGGCCACGCGGTGGCCCGGGTACGGGCGACCCATGCTGCCCGGACGGGCCGGCCAGCGTTGCGCGCAGTTGCCGACCAGGTAGTTGGCTTCCGTCTGGCCGAACATTTCATTTACCGTGACGCCCAGTGCCCGTTGCGTCCAGTCGAACACCGCGTCGCCGACGGCCTCGCCGGCGCTCATGATTGCGCGCAGCGCGAGCCGGTAGTGTTTCTTCGGCTCGGGGACGGTCTTCATCATCATCTTCAGCGCGGTGGGAAACAGGAAGGTGTTCGTGACCCGGTATTTTTCCATCAGGCCGAATGCGTGCTCGGCGGAGAAGCGCGCGCTGCTGGCGACGATCGGGCGGCCGAAGTAGAGGGTCGGCAGCAGCGCATCCATCAGCCCGCCGGTCCAGGCCCAGTCGGCCGGCGACCAGAAGACATCGCCCTCGGCCGGGAACCAGTTTTGCGAGGCGACGAATCCGGGCAAGTTGCCCAGCAGCGCACTCTGCGGGATCAAAGCGCCCTTGGGCGAGCCGGTGGTGCCGCTGGTGTAGATCAGGATGGCAGGATCGGTGGCCCGCGTTGCCTCCGGCGTGAATTCGTCGGCGGCCGCGGCCAGCGCTGCATGCCAGTCGATCAGGTCGTCGCGGTGGCTGTCGATGGCAACGACGTGCCGCAATTCGGGACAGCGTACACGCACCGCATCGACACCGGCGATCGCCGCGCCGGTGGCGATCAGCACCGCTGCGCCGCTGTCCTGCAACCGGTACTCCAGCGCGTCCGGGCCGAACAGCACGGACATCGGCATCGCTATCGCGCCCAGCTGCTGGCAGGCGATGTGGGCCACGGCCACCTCGGCCCGCTGCGGCAGCACGATGGCAACGCGCGTGCCGCGCATCACGCCCAGCGAGCGCAGCAGGTTGGACAGCTTGTTCGCATCGCGCTGCAATTCCGCGTAGGTGATGACGCGCTCGCCGTCGGGGACGTCATCGACGAGAATGGCGATGCGCTGCGGATCGGACGACCAGCGCCGGCAGCAGAGTTCGGCGATGTTGAAGCTCTCCGGCAGCAGCCAGCGGAAGTCGTGATGCAGTTGCGCGTAGCCGTCGCGAGGGGCAGATCGGTGGTTGGGCATGGGTCTCCGCGGGCAGCCCGTTGATCGGACTGCCTTATAATTTTTTTGGCAGGCCGATGCTAAACCCGGGCGGTCGCGCTGGCAATCCCGTGAATTCCGGAAAACGATGGAGAATCCGCTGAAACCTTCCCGCTCAGAATTCCTTCAGGTGCGTGGCTTGCGCACTCACGTCCGCCGCTGGGGCGACGAGCGCGCGCCGAAGCTCTTCATGCTGCATGGCTGGATGGATGTCTCGGCCTCGTTCCAGTTCGTGGTGGATTGCCTGCAGCGCGAATGGCAGGTCATTGCACCGGACTGGCGCGGCTTCGGCATGACCGAGCGCACGGGGTCGGATTGCTACTGGTTCCCCGACTATCTGGGCGATCTCGATGCGCTGCTCGAGTACTACGCCAGCGGCGAGGCGGTCAACTTGCTCGGCCACAGTATGGGCGGCAATGTCGCTACGATCTATGCCGGCGTCCGGCCGCAGCGTGTGGGCAGGCTGATCAACCTCGAGGGCTTCGGGCTGGGCAGGACGACAGCGGCCATGGCACCCGGGCGTTACGCGAAATGGCTGGACGAACTGCGCGCGCCGCCGACCATGCGGACCTATGCCGACCGCGACGCCGTGGCGGCACGCCTGCGCAAGACCAACCCGCGCCTGACGCCGGAGCGCGCGGATTTTCTGGCCGGCCATTGGGCTTCGCCCACGGCGACCGGAGAGTGGGAGATACTCGGCGACCCGGCGCACAAGATCACCAGCGCGACGCTGTACCACGTCGACGAGGTAACGGCCTGCTGGGAGAGAATTGCGGCGCCGGTGCTGTGGGTGGAGGCCGACGACACCGATGTCTGGCGCTGGATGGGACCGAAGGACGAGGCGCGGCTGGAAATCGATCGCCGCATGCGCTGCATTGCCGACGTCAGGGCTGCGCGGGTCGGCGATGCCGGGCACATGCTCCATCATGACCAGCCCGAGGCGGTGGCGGCGCTGATCGAGGATTTCCTTGCCTGAATCGCTGCCCGGCATCGCCGGCGGGCTGGCACTGGCGAAGGTAAAATGGGGCATGAATTTATCTCCATTGCCTGCCGCCCGACTCGCCATGCTCAACGCTGATCTGCACTGCCACTCGAACGTGTCTGACGGCATGCTGCCGCCTGCCGAGGTGGCCGCTCGCGCGAAGGCCAACGGCGTCGAGCTGTGGGCCCTGACGGATCACGATGAAACCGGCGGCATCCGCGCCGCGCGACAGGCTGCTGCCGAGTTCGGCCTGCGGTTCGTGGCCGGCGTCGAGATCTCTGTCACCTGGGCCGGTAAGACCGTGCACATCGTTGGGCTTGGCATCGACGAGAACCATCCGGTACTGGTGGCCGGGCTCGAGTCCGTGCGGGGCGGCCGTGAGCGGCGCGGGCGCGAGATCGCCGAGCAACTGGACCGCGCCGGCATACCCGGCGCCCTTGACGGCGCGTTGCGCTATGCCGGTAACCCGGCCATGATCGGCCGCACCCATTTTGCGCGCTACATCGTCGAGGCGGGAGTGCGGGCGTCGGTTGCCGAGGTGTTCCAGGATTTTCTGGTCGAGGGCAAGCCCGGTTTCGTGCCGCACCGCTGGGCGACCCTCGACGACGCGGTGGCATGGATACGGGCGGCCGGCGGCCGGGCCGTAATCGCTCACCCGGGTCGCTACCCGTTCGACGACATGCGGCTCGGAGCGCTCGTCGATCATTTTCTCCAGCTCGGCGGGGAGGGCATCGAGGTCGTCACCGGCAGCCACACGCCCGACCAGTACGTCACCTTCGCCCGTATGGCCCGCCACGCCGGGCTCCTCGCTTCGCGCGGCTCGGATTTCCACGGGCCAGTCGAATCGCGCATCGACCTCGGGACGCTGCCGCCGCTGCCGGCGGAACTGACGCCCGTCTGGCATGACTGGTGAGGCTTTGCCTGAGCGGGTGGGTAAAAAACTTCGTTTTTTTGTGAGTTGAATTCCGGCCGGGGCGTCGCCATATTTAGCGATGCTCGTGGATAATTGCTGCCTCACCAACTTGTCTTCCGTGGAGACATCCGTATGAAAAGAATCGTGCTGTTCGTGCTGACCAACATTGCTGTCATCGCGGTGCTGTCCATCGTGCTGTCGGTGCTCGGCGTGGACCGCTTCATGACGGCGCAGGGCCTGAACGTGGGCATGCTGCTGGTCTTCTCGCTGATCGTCGGTTTCACCGGCTCGGTCATCTCGCTGCTGATCAGCAAGCCTATGGCCAAGTGGTCGACCGGCGCGCGCGTGATCGAGCATCCCGAGAACTCGACCGAGCAGTGGCTGCTCGACACCGTGCGCCGCCTGTCGCAGCGGGCCGGCATCGGCATGCCCGAGGTCGCCGTCTATGACGGCGAGCCGAATGCCTTCGCTACCGGCGCGTTCAAGAACGAGGCGCTGGTGGCCGTGTCGACCGGCCTGCTGGCCAACATGACCCGCGACGAAGTCGAAGCCGTGCTCGGCCACGAAGTGGCGCACATTGCCAACGGCGACATGGTGACCATGACGCTGATCCAGGGCGTGACCAATACCTTCGTCATCTTCCTGTCGCGCGTGGTCGGCTACCTGGTCGATCGCGCGATCTCGCGCAACGGCGAGGCCGGCGGCGGCATCGGCTACATGGTGACCGTGATCGTTTGCCAGATCGTGTTCGGCATCGCCGCGTCGATGATCGTTGCCTGGTTCTCGCGCCAGCGCGAGTTCCGCGCGGATGCCGGCTCGGCGCAACTGCTGGGCCAGCGCCAGCCGATGATCAATGCGCTGTACCGGTTGGGCGGCATGCATGAAGCGTCGCTGCCGCAAAACGTCGCCACGCTCGGCATCAATCGTTCGGGCGGTTTTTTCCAGCTGTTCTCCAGCCACCCGCCGATCGAGCAGCGCATCGCCGCCTTGCAGCAAGGCTGATCCCGATCACCACCGTCCCGCACGGAAGCGACAGTCTTCATGGCTGTCGCTTCGCTTTTTCATGGCCCAATTTTTCCAGATTCATCCGCAGAACCCGCAGCCCCGTCTGCTGAGGCAAGCCGCGCAGGCCATCGATGCTGGCGGCATCGTCGCGCTGCCTACCGATTCCAGCTATGCGCTGGTCTGTCATCTCGACGACAAGGGCGCGGTCGATCGCCTGCGCCGCATCCGCGGCATCGACGAGCGCCATCACCTGACCCTGCTGTGCCGCGACCTGTCCGAGATATCGACCTACGCACGGGTGGACAACCGCCAATACCGGCTGCTCAAGGCCGCCACGCCCGGGCCGTATACCTTCATCCTCGAAGCCACGCGCGAGGTGCCGCGCCGCCTGTCCCATCCGTCGCGCAAGACCATCGGCCTGCGGGTGCCCGAGCATGCCATTGCCCAGGCCCTGCTGGCCGAGCTGCAGCAGCCCTTGCTGGGCACCACGCTGATGCTGCCGGGCTCGGACGAGCCGATGAACGATCCCGAAGATATCCGCGCGGCGCTGCAAAAGCAGGTCGACGTAGTCATCGACGGCGGGGCCTGCAGCCTGCTGCCGACCTCGGTCGTCGACCTGACCGGCGAATCGCCGGTCGTGCTGCGCGAGGGGCGCGGTGACGTATCGCTGTTTGCCTGACGGGCCGCGAACGGCGCTCTGATAAAATCCACGCAATGAACGACATCATCCAGACGATCGCGGTCTATGCGCTGCCGATCATCTTTGCCATCACCTTGCATGAAGCGGCCCACGCCTACGCCGCGCGCTACTTCGGCGACCTGACCGCCTACGCGCAGGGGCGGATGAGCCTGAATCCCGTCAGGCACATCGACCCATTCGGCACGATCGCCATCCCGCTCGTGCTCGCGCTGCTCAGTAGTCCTTTCCTGTTCGGCTACGCCAAGCCGGTGCCGGTGGATTTTTCGCGCCTGCGCCGGCCCAAGCGGGACATGCTGTGGGTGGCGCTCGCCGGGCCGGCGGCCAATCTCTTGATGGCGCTCGGCTGGATGGCGCTGTACCTTGTCATGGACGCAGCAGGCCTCGACGAAGTGTATTTCTTCGAGGTGGCCAAGGCCGGCATCGTCGTTAACCTCGTGCTGTTCGCGTTCAACCTGTTCCCGTTGCCGCCCCTCGACGGCGGGCGTATCATGACCAGCCTGCTGCCGAACCGCTTCGCGTTTCCCTTTGCGCGGCTCGAGCCCTACGGTTTCTTCATCGTGCTGGGCCTGGCGCTGCTGAACTTGCTGAAGTACTGGATGATCCCGGTGGTGGCCGCTGCCAACGCGCTGCTGTCGGTCCTGGTTTCCCCCCTCAAATTCCTGCTGACCTGAGTTCACCATGTATCCCGACCGCGTTGTCTCCGGCATGCGTCCCACCGGCGCCATGCATCTTGGCCACTATCACGGCGCGCTGAAGAACTGGGTCAAGCTCCAGTCCGAGCATCCGTGCCTGTTCTTCGTCGCGGACTGGCATGCGCTGACCACCCACTACGACGACCCGTCCATCATCGAGACCAGCACTTGGGACATGGTGATCGACTGGCTGGCTGCCGGCATCGATCCGTCGCAGGCGACCATCTTCATCCAGTCCAAGGTGCCGGAGCATGCGGAACTGCACCTCCTGCTGTCGATGTCGACGCCGCTCGGCTGGCTCGAGCGCGTGCCGACCTATAAGGACCAGCAGGAGAAACTGGCCGATCGCGACCTCGCGACCTATGGTTTCCTCGGCTACCCGCTGCTGCAGGCAGCCGACGTGCTGATCTACCGCGCCAGCATGGTGCCGGTCGGCGAAGACCAGGTGCCGCACATCGAAATGACGCGCGAAATCGCGCGCCGCTTCAATCACCTGTATGGCCGCGAGAAGGATTTCGAGCAGCGCGCGCAGGAAGCCGTCAAGAAGCTCGGCGCCAAGCGCGCCAAGCTCTATAACGAATTGCGCGCCGAATTCCAGGAGCAGGGCAAGGAGGACGCGCTCGAACAGGCGAAGGCCATGCTCGACGATGCTCAGAACCTGTCGATGATCGATCGCGAGCGCCTGTTCGGCTACCTCGAGGGCAGCCGCAAGCTGATCCTGACCGAGCCACAGGCACTGCTGACCGAAGCCTCGCGCCTGCCCGGACTGGACGGGCAGAAGATGTCCAAGAGTTACGGCAACACCATCGCGCTGCGCGATGACCGCGATACCGTCACGAAAAAGGTGCGGACCATGCCGACCGATCCGGCGCGCGTGCGCCGCACCGACCCGGGTGATCCGGACAAATGCCCGGTGTGGATGTTCCATCAGGTTTACTCGGACCAGCCGACCAGGGACTGGGTGGTGAAGGGCTGCAGGTCGGCCGGCATCGGCTGCATCGAATGCAAGCAGCCGGTCATCGACGGCATCCTGAAAGAGCAGGAGCCGATGCGCGAGCGCGCACAGCAGTATCTCGACGACCCTTCGCTGGTGCGTGCCATCGTCGCCGACGGCTGCGAACAGGCGCGCAAGCTCGCCCAGGAAACCATGCGCGACGTGCGCGAAGAAATGGGCCTGTCGTACAATTGACGGGCGGGCACCTGCACCACGCGCAGCCCTCGCGCTGGGTCAGCCGCTTCGCGCCGCTGGCACCGGCCGGGCCGGTGCTGGATCTGGCCTGCGGCGGCGGGCGGCATGCGCGGCTGTTCGCGTCGCTCGGGCATCCGGTGCTGGCGATCGACCGCGATCCGGCGGCGCTGGCCGCCTGCGCCGGCGAGCGCATCGGCATCCTCCAGTTCGACCTCGAGCGCGACGGCGCGGAGCATGATCCCGCCTGGCCTTTGAAAGCCGGTACCTACGCCGGCATCGTCGTCACCAACTATCTGCACCGGCCGCTGATGCCGGCGCTGCTGGCCAGCCTGGTTGCCGGCGGCGTGCTGATCTACGAAACCTTCGCTGACGGTAATGGCCAATTTGGCAAGCCGTCGAATCCTGCGTTCCTGCTGCAACCCGGCGAATTGCTCGCGGCCGTCGCGGACGCTGCCGGGCTCAGGGTGGTCGCTTACGAGGACGGCTACGTCAGCGAGCCCGCACCGGCGATGGTGCAGCGCCTCTGCGCGCTCCGCGTCGGTGCCTCGACGCGGCCGGACTCCATCGCGCTCTGAGCCTCTCGTCGAAACCGACCGGCACAGGTGCCATTCCGCTACAATCACGGTTTTGATTTTTTCGATGAAACAACCATGATCAAGGGCAGCATTGTCGCGATTGTGACCCCGATGCATGAAGACGGCAGCATTGACCTGCCGGCGCTACGGTCACTGCTTGACTGGCACATTGCCGAAGGCACGGATGCGGTCGTCATCGTCGGCACCACCGGCGAATCGCCCACCGTGTCGGTCGACGAGCATTGCGAGCTGATCAAGGTCGCGGTCGAGCATGTCGGCGGCCGCATTCCCGTCATCGCCGGTACCGGCGGGAACTCGACCGACGAGGCGATCGAGCTCACCCGCTACGCCAAGAGCGTCGGCGCCGACGCGTCGCTGCAGGTGGTGCCTTACTATAACCGGCCGACGCAGGAGGGCATGGTGCGCCATTTCACGCGCATCGCCGAGGCGGTCGAACTGCCGGTCATCTTGTACAACGTGCCGGGTCGCACCGTGGCCGACATGAGCAACGACACGATCGTGCACCTGTCGTCGGTGCCTGGCATCGTCGGCGTCAAGGATGCCACCGGCAACATCGGCCGCGGCACCGAGCTGCTGCGCGCAGTCCCGGCCTCCTTCGCCGTCTACTCGGGCGACGACCCGACTGCCATGGCCCTGATGTTCTGCGGCGGCATGGGCAACATCTCTGTGACGGCCAACGTCGCGCCGCGCGCCATGCACGAATTGTGCGTGGCCGCGATGCAAGGGCGCATCGCGGATGCGATCGCGATCAACGACAAGCTGATCCCGCTGCACAACAAGCTGTTCGTCGAACCGAACCCGGTGCCGGTCAAATGGGCGCTTGAGCAGATGGGGCGCATCAAGGGCGGCATCCGCCTGCCGCTGGTCCCGCTTGCTGCGTCCAGTCACGACATCGTGCGCAATGCACTGCGCGAATCGGGCGTTCTCTCCTGAGCCCGGCCTGTCCATCCTTTTTCGAGCCAGATATGCGCAACACCATGAAAGCACTGCACGCACGCCACCACGCCTCTTGCCTGCTGATCCTGCTCGCTGCCGCCGTGGCAGGCTGCAGCTCGGTCAGCGAATTGCTCGAGCCCGAGAAAATTGATTACAAGAGCGCGGCCAAGGCCGGCAAGGGCACCCGGCTTGAGGTGCCGCCTGACCTAAGCACGCCACAAGGCGACAGCCGCTATGCGGTGACCAACCCGCGCGGCACGGCCACTGCATCCGAATACAGCGCCAAGCGTCCCGCGACGGTGCCGGCCGGCACACAAACTGCACAAGCGACTCAGGCTACTCAGACCGCACAGGCCGCGCAGGAGGGCAGCGTGGCGCCGGCAGCCAACGCCGATGCCGGCCTGCGCGTCGAGCGTGACGGCAAGCAGCGCTGGCTCGTGGCGCGCCAGGCGCCGGAAGCGCTCTGGCCACGGATTCGCGAGTTCTGGCAGCAGAACGGATTCACGCTCGCCGTCGAGAATCCGGATGCAGGCGTGATGGAAACCGCGTGGGCCGAGAACCGCGCGAAGATTCCGCAGGACTTCATCCGCAGTTCAATCGGCAAGGTGTTCGAGTCCCTGTACTCGACCTCCGAGCGCGACAAGTTCCGCACCCGTCTCGAGCGCACGCCGGAGGGCGGCACCGAGATCTATATCAGTCATCGTGGCGCCGAAGAAAAGCTGACCGGGCAGGCGATGAGCCAGAGCACGGTCTGGACCGGCCGTCCGTCCGATCCGGAACTGGAAGCGGAATTCCTCGGCCGGCTGATGGCATCGCTGGGCAAGGACCCGAAGGCAGCCAAGGCGGCCGTCAAGGAAGCCCCGCAAGAGCCGCAGCGTGCGCGCGTGGCCAAGGAAGGCGACGCGCGCATGGTCGAGGTCGATGAAGGCTTCGATCGCGCATGGCGCCGCGTGGGCCTGGCCCTCGATCGCGTTGGCTTCACGGTCGAAGACAGGGACCGCGCGCGCGGCCTCTATTTCGTCCGCTACATCGACCAGGAGGGGGACGCAAAGAACAAGGCGCCCGGCTTCTTCTCCCGCCTGTTCAGCTCTAAAGACGACAAGAAGCAGGCCATGCGCTACCAGATTCAGGTCAAGGGCACGGGCGAGCGCACCCGGGTCAGCGTCCTCGACGAGCAGGGCGCTGCTGCCAGCGACGCGACTGCGGGCCGCATCCTGTCGCTGCTCGGCGAACAACTGCGCTGATTCGCGCATTCGTTGCGAGGCCGCCGGGCCGGCCGCGGAATAGCAGATGAGGTTTGCGAGTCTCGGCAGCGGCAGCGAGGGTAACGGCTTGCTGATCGCAAGCCGCTCGGGCACGACGAGCACCCATGTCATGCTTGATTGCGGTTTCGGCCTGAAGGAGACCAGCCGGCGTCTGGCAAGGCTGGGCGTCGAGCCATCGCAACTCAACGCCATCGTCGTCACCCACGAGCACAGCGACCACATCAGCGGCGTCTTCAAGCTCGCCCGGCACTACCGGCTGCCGGTCTGGCTCAGCCACGGCACATGGGCCGGCGCGCCGCATGACGAAGCGCTGGGCGTGGATGTCCGCGTCTGCAGCGATGGGCAAGCCTTCGCCGTCGGCGACCTCCAACTCACACCCTATACCGTGCCGCACGATGCGCGCGAGCCGGTGCAGTACGCGGCCTCCGACGGTCGGCGCAAGCTCGGTGTGCTGACGGACGCCGGCCAGTCGACGCCGCATGTGCTGGTCGCTCTGGCCGGCTGCGATGCGCTGCTGCTCGAATTCAATCATGACAGCGAGATGCTTGCGCAATCGGTGTATCCGGCATGGCTGAAGGCGCGCATCTCGGGACCCCTCGGCCATCTTTCCAATGACCGCGCGGCGCAGTTGCTCGGCTCCGTCGACAAGAGCCGCCTGCGCACGCTGGTGGCTGCCCATCTCTCCCGCAAGAACAACTCGCCCGAGCTCGTGCGCAAGGCGATAGGCGAGGTGATCGGAACCGGCGAAATTGATGTGGGCGTGGCCGACCAGGACTGCGGATTTGGCTGGCTGGATTGCTGAGGGGGATTCGCTGGTGCAGGTGCGGATGGGGGTGGGGCGGGCAGGCGGATGGCGCTGCCCAAATGCAAAAAGCCGCCCGGAGGCGGCTTTCTGTGCATCGAAGAGGATTACTTCTTCTCTTCGGTGGCCGGAGCGTCTGCCTTCGGAGCTTCAGCAGCCGGAGCCTCAGCAGCCGGAGCCTCGGCCTTCGGTGCCTCGGCAGCCGGAGCAGCAGCCGGTGCTTCAGCGGCCGGTGCAGCGGCTTCTTCTTTCTTGCCGCAAGCAGCCAGAGCCAGTGCCAGCAGGGAAGCGATCAGCAACGATTTTTTCATGATTTTCCTTCAGTCAAGTATGGGAAATGAGGCTTGAAGTTTGCCAAATAACTACCGGTAGTTATCGAACAGCTTTCAGGTCGCTCTCTCAACTTGGCACTGCGGTATGTCGCACTGCCGCATCGACAAAACTTCCTAAACGGAAATTATACTGGCCTTCTTGAAAGGCTTGCAAGCCGAAATGCGCCAATGGATGGGTAAAGCCGTTCATTTTCTTGAAAGAAAATGTAACGGTGCCGACGTGCTTGTCCAGCTGCCGAATATCGCTGTCAAGGCATCGTCGCCGCGCGGTTCAAGCAAGGACGATCCAGCCATCCCGATACCATTGGTAGAGGCTTTCGCGCAGGTCGGTCGATGCCGCGGCGATCAGGTCGGGCGAGGCGGTGCGCTGGTCGGCGAGTGCCTGCAGCAGCCGGCGATCTGCCGCCACTGGCAGCAGCGACTCACCATTGATGAAGATGAATTTTCCCTGGTAAAGCATGCGCGTCTTGCGGTGCAGCCGCAGCCCACGACGGCGAGCGCCTGCCGCGAAGCGACCGGCTGTCAGCGGCGATTGCGGCGCGTCGTACCAGACGTTCGGTTTAGGCTCGGACAGGTACTCGCCGAGGAAGAGGGCGATGTCGTCGGGCCGGCTGGCGAGTTTCTTGAACTGCGTCGCGACGCGCCCCAGCATGTCGGCACCGATCTGCGCCGGGCGCCGGGCGGGCTGCAATCCCGGATCGGCGTAGCGGCCCGGCAGCTCGACGCTGTCAGCCATGAAGTTCATGAAGGCTTCGCCGAGTTCCTGCCACGACGGCGCCCGGAATCCGATCGAGCAGGTCATGCATTCGCCGACGGCAATGCCCTCATGCGCATAGTGCGGCGGCAGGTAGAGCATGTCGCCCGGGTTCAGCACGAACTCCTGCGTAGGCGTGAAGTTGCGCAGTATCTTCAGCGGCAGGTCCTCCCTCAGCGACAGGTCCTGTTGCGCGCCGATGCACCAGCGACGCTGGCCCTGCGCCTGCAGCAGAAACACGTCATACGAATCGAAGTGCGCGCCGACGCCGCCGGTGTCGGTTGCGTAGCTGATCATCAGATCGTCGAGGCGGGCATCGGGGATGAAGCGGAACCGATTCAGCAGCGCGTCTGCCTGATCGTCATGCAGGTTCACCCCCTGCACCAGCAAGGTCCAGTTCTTGCGCGTCAGTGCCGGCAGTTGCCCAAGCGGGCCGTGCTGCATCGTCCATTGCTTGTTGAAATTGGTGATCAGCCGCGCTTCGACGTCATCGCGCGAGGCCAGCGAGAACAAGGCGTCGCGCGTGACGGGCGGTTGGAAATCCGGGATGGCCTGGCGAATCAGCAGCGGCTTTTTCTGCCAGTAAGTCGATAGGAATTCACGGGGCTGCATGGCCCCCAGCACAGAGTGTTTCTTCATCACCGGATTATATCGGCAACGCGCGTCGCCGCTCCGGCAGGCGAGGGGTGACGGTTATAATGCCGTTTGGCTAATTGAGAGGACTCGCCATGAACATTTCAAAGGACACGGTCGTCACCCTGCACTACAAGCTTTCCGACGCGCAGGGCAACCTGATCGAAGAAAGCCGCGAGCCCATGGTTTACCTGCACGGCGGCTACCAGAACACGCTGCCGAAAATCGAAGAAGCGCTCGATGGCAAGCAGGCAGGTTACGAGGTGACCATCCAGGTCGAACCAGACGATGCATTTGGCGATTACGATGCCGAACTGGTGAAGGTCGAACCGCGCAACCTGTTCCCCGAAGAATTGGAAGTCGGCATGCAGTTCGAAGGCGCGCCCGACGGCGACGAACAGGCCGAGGCGCGCGTGTTCACGGTAACCGACATCGCGGACGACAAGGTGGTCCTCGACGGCAACCATCCGCTGGCCGGCATGGCGCTGCGTTTCGCGCTGAATGTGGTCGAGGTGCGCAAGGCGGCCGACGAGGAGATCGCGCACGGCCATGTCCACGGCCCGCACGGCCATCATCATCACGACGACGATGACGATGGCGACCAGTTCCGGTCGATCCAGTTGCAGTAAAACCCGCTCGACGGCTGTTGGCCGCCGGTTCGGCCCGACCCTCAGGGTGCGGCGGCTTCCGCGGGCTGCACGGCGAACGGCAACGGCGCGTCGGTATCGACGACGAGCAACGACACGCCCTGCGGCAGGGTCGCGGTGAACAGCTTTCCCGAGCGCCGGATGACGGCTGCGGCCGGCGGCGTCGATCCCTGCACCAGCAGCACCGGCACGCCCGCCTTCTCGGCGAGCGCCTTCAGGGCAGCGCGCGTCTCGGCAAAACCATCGCGCGGGCTGCCCGCCGCTACACGTGCGGCAAACACCTGGCCATCTGAAAAGATCACGACAGCCCCGGCACGCATGGCTTGCGCCCTTGCCGCGAGGCGCTTGATCCAGTCCCGGTTGGCCGTTAGCCTGTCTTCGAATTCGCTGTTGTTTCCGGCCGCAGGCAGGAAGTGGTTGTTGTCCGCCGGCAGATGCAGCGTCGCGAACAGCACGTCCCGCCAGGCCCAGCGCGTGTTTTCCGCATAGCTGCGGAAAGCCGGTATCGCGGACTGGCGCCTGAGTGCGACCTGCTTTGAGCCGTTCCAGCTGATATCCCCGTACAACTGCTCGCGCAGCAAGTTCAGCCAGATCGATGCGGCCGGTCGTCCTTGCCGGTCGCGGCAGGCGATCCAGTCGCGGCCCGCCATCGACAGAAAGACGGGCACAGGCGACGCCTCCAGCACGGCCTTGCGCTGCCTGAACAGGCGATCCCGACAGGGCTCGGATGCGGCTTTGAGACCATTGACCACGATGAACGCGGGCTGCTCGGCCAGCGCCTGCTCGAGCGCCGGGCGCAGCGCGGCCTCGTCGGCCGTACCGGCTGCACTGGCCACATCGGCCGCGTTGGATGCCGCATGCATCAGCACGCTGACGCGCACGGGTTCGGCCTGCGCACAAGGCCAACCGCACAGCGCCAGCCAGAGCAGCGCGATGCGGCGCATTGTCAGTCCTCGTCCGGACCGCCGTCGGCGAGCCGCTTGAGCCGGTACAGCGCATCAAGCGCCTCGCGCGGCGACAGTGTGTCCGGGTCGATGGCGGCGAGTGCGTCGATCACGGGCGGCGTGGCCGCGACAGCGTCGGCTTCCGCTGCGTCGTCGGACACGGCCGTGCATGGAATCGAAAGCGGAGCCGAAAACGGAGCCGAAAACAGGTCGAACTGGCCGCCCGAATGCACCGATTGCGCCTCGAGCATTGCCAGGCGCCGGCGCGCGGCGCGGATCACCGGCTGGGGCACGCCGGCCAACTGCGCCACCTGCAGCCCGTAGCTCTGCGACGCGGGACCTTCCTGTACGGCGTGCAGGAACACGATGCTGTCCTTGTGCTCGACGGCAGACAGGTGTACGTTCGCGCATCCGGGATGGTCGTGCGGTAGCTGGGTGAGTTCGAAGTAGTGGGTGGCAAACAAGGTGAAGCTGCGGCTCTGCTGCAGCAGCGCCGTCGCGATTGCCCATGCCAGCGCGAGGCCGTCGAAGGTCGAGGTGCCGCGTCCGACCTCGTCCATCAGCACCAGCGACTGCTCGGTGGCGCCATGCAGGATGGCGGCCGACTCCATCATCTCGACCATGAAGGTCGAGTAGCCGGCGGCGAGGTCGTCGGCGGCTCCGATGCGGGTGAAGATGCGGTCGACCGGGCCGATGGTGGCGCGGTTCGCCGGCACATGGCTGCCCATGTAGGCCAGCAGCGTGATCAGCGCCAGTTGCCGCATATACGTCGATTTTCCGCCCATGTTGGGGCCGGTAATCAGCAGCAGACGACGCTCGGGATCCAGCCGGCAGTCGTTGGCGATGAAGCGCTCGATCGAGTTTTCGACCACCGGATGCCGGCCCTGCACGATGTCGATGCCCGGCACAGCCGTCAGTTCGGGCCGGCACCACTGGTGGCGCTCGGCATGCGACGCCAGCGCGACCAGCACGTCGATCCGGGCCAGCGCCTGCGCCACCCGCTGCAGCTCGCCGATGTGCTCGCCCAGCGCCTGCAGCAGCTGCTCGTACAGCTGTTTTTCGCGCGCCAGCGCGCGGTCCTGCGCCGACAGCGCCTTGTCCTCGAAAGCCTTCAGTTCGGGCGTGATGTAGCGCTCGGCATTCTTCAGGGTCTGGCGGCGGCGGTAATCGTCGGGCACCTTGGCGGCCTGGCCGTGCGTCACCTCGATGTAGAAGCCATGCACCTTGTTGTACTCGACGCGCAGGTTGGCGATGCCGGTGCGCTCGCGCTCGCGCGCCTCGAGGTCGAGCAGGAATTGCCCGGCGTTGTCCGACAGGCCGCGCAACTCGTCGAGTTCGGCGTCGTAGCCGCGGGCGATGACGCCGCCGTCGCGCACCGTGGCTGCGGGCTCGGTCGCAATCGCCCGCTCGAGCAAGGCCACGCACGCCGCCGGCGTGGCCAGCTCCGCCTGTGTCTGCGCCAGCAGACTGCTCGACGCCAGGGCGTCGTGTGCCGGTATGGTCTGCTGCAGCGCCGCGAGCTGCAGCAGCCCGGCGCGCAGCCCCGACAGATCGCGCGGCCGGGCCGACAGCAGCGCGATGCGGCTGGCGATGCGCTCGACGTCCGGCACGCCGCCCAGCACCGAGGCCAGCGACTCGCAGGCACGCGCGTCGATCAGTGTGGCAATCGCGGCATGGCGTGCACGCGCGACGTCCTGCGCGCGCGGCGCATGATGCAGCCAGTGGCGCAGCAGGCGCGAGCCCATCGCGGTGCGGCAATGGTCGAGCAGGGAAAATAGTGTCGGCGACTGGCCCTCTGCGCCGCGCAGCGGCTCCGTCAGTTCGAGGTTGCGCCGGGTAGCGGCATCGAGGCCGATGAACTCGTCCTCGCGCTCGACCACGAGGGTCTGCACGTGATGCAAGCCCTTGCCTTGCGTGCTGCGCGCATACGCCAGCACCGCGCCGGCGGCGCCGATAGCCGCGCCCAGGCCGTCGGCACCGAAGCCGGCGAGGGTGGCGGCGCCGAGCTGCTCGAGCACGGCCTTCTCGGCTGCCGATCGGTCGAAGTGCCAGTCGGCGACCAGCGTCGGGCGCGGCCCCGGCAGGTCCTGCAGCAAGCTTGCACCGTGGCTGTCGACCAGCACTTCCGCCGGCGCGATGCGCTCGAGTTCCTGCCGCACCTGCACCGCGAGCCGCGATTCGTCGGTCGCGAACTCGGTCACGCGCAACTGGCCGCTGGCCAGCGACAGCCACGCGAGGCCGAGCGTGACGTGCCTGCGCTGCCGGAGCACGTTCAGGGCCAGCAACGGGCGATCGGATTTCTCCGGCAGCAGTTCGGCTTCGATCAGCGTGCCGGGCGTGACGATGCGCTGCACCTTGCGCTCGACTGGTCCCTTGCTGGTCGCGGGATCGCCGATCTGCTCGCAGATGGCGACTGACTCGCCCAGCCTGACCAGTTTGGCCAGATACTGGTCGGCGGAGTGGAAAGGCACGCCGGCCATCTTGATCGGCGTGCCGTTCGACGCGCCGCGCTGTGTGAGCGTGATGCCGAGCAGGCGCGAGGCCTTCTCGGCATCCTCGAAGAACAGCTCATAGAAATCCCCCATCCGGTAGAACAGCAGCATGTCCGGATGGTCTGCCTTGATGCGCAGGTATTGCTGCATCATGGGCGTGTGCTTGTCGGCGGCGATCCGTTCGGGTGAATTCATCAAAGCGGCAGGCGAAAGGACAAGAAGCCGGGCTTGCGCCCGGCCTCTTTCAGGAGTCATGCGAAATGTAGCATAGCCGGCGTCGCGCGAAGCGGCGCCGGCGGCTGCCTTGTCAGCCCTCGCCGCTTCTGAGCTTGCGGTTCTGGGCGTTCGCCGCCGGCTGGCTCAGCAGGGCGCCGCCCCGCTGGGCCGGACGCACGTTTGTCGGACGCGGGGCCGGTGCGGCCGGGCGCGACTGCGCCGTGCGCTGACCTTGGCCCTGGCCCGTGCCCTGCGCACTGCGCTGTGCACTGCGGGGTTGACCATTACGGGGCTGCGCAGTGTTTGCCTGTGCCGCGCGCTGCCCATTGCGCGGTGTGCGGTTGCGCTGCTGCTGATCGTGACTGCGCAACTGAATGGGCTGCGCTTTCGCGTTCGGATCCGGCTCGAAACCGGCGATCACCTGGCGCGGGATCTCGCGCTTGATGAAGCGCTCGATGTCGCGCAGCAGGCCGTGCTCGTCGACGCAGACCAGCGATACGGCCTCGCCGGTGGCGCCGGCGCGGCCGGTGCGGCCGATCCGGTGTACGTAGTCCTCGGGCACGTTCGGCAGGTCATAGTTGACCACATGCGGCAGCTGGTCGATGTCGATGCCGCGAGCGGCGATGTCGGTGGCCACCAGGGCCTGCAGCTTGCCGCTCTTGAACTCCGCCAGCGCGCGCGTGCGGGCGGCCTGGCTCTTGTTGCCGTGGATGGCGAGTGCGCTGATATCGGCCTTGCCGAGTTGCTCGACCAGCTTGTTCGCGCCGTGCTTGGTACGGGTGAAGACCAGTACCTGGAACCAGTTATGCTCCTTGATCAGATGCGCGAGCAGCACGTGCTTCTTGTCGCGGTCGACCGGGTGGACAGCCTGCGCGATGACCTCGACGGTCGAATTGCGCCGCGCGACCTCGATCATCGCGGGATTGTTCAGCAGGCTGTCGGCCAGCGCCTTGATCTCGTCGGCGAAGGTGGCCGAGAACAGCAGGTTCTGGCGTTTCGGCGGCAGTGCGGCCAGAACTTTCCTGATGTCGCGGATGAAGCCCATGTCGAGCATGCGGTCGGCTTCGTCGAGCACGAGGATCTCGACCGAGCTCAGGTTGACTGCATTCTGCTGCATCAGGTCGAGCAGACGGCCCGGGGTGGCCACGAGAATGTCGATCCCACGCGCGAGCTTCTGGATCTGCGGGTTGATGTTTACGCCGCCGAAGATGACCTCGGACGACAGTTTCAGGTACTTGCCGTAGCTGACCACACTCTCGCCGACCTGGGCGGCCAGTTCGCGCGTGGGCGTCAGCACCAGCGCGCGGATGTGGCGCGGGGCAGGGCGCTTGCCGTTGCTGAGCAATTGCAGCATCGGCAGCGTGAATCCGGCGGTTTTGCCGGTGCCGGTCTGTGCGCCGGCAAGCAGGTCGCCGCCCTTGAGGACAGCGGGAATGGCCTGGGCCTGAATGGGGGTGGGTTGGGTGTAGCCGTTTTCCGTGACGGCACGCACGATGGGTTCGGCCAGGCCGAGTTCAGCAAATGACATAAATGGGTAGTGAGCCGAACCGCCGCCGTCAGGGGCGCCAGTCACGGGTTCGGGGAGATGATTCGGAGGGGCGGCAAGGAGACTGGAACAATTGCCGCGAGTGCGAGTATAGCAGGGTTGGTGGGCGGGGATGGCAAGCGTTTCAGGCGCGGCGGATTTCGCTGCGCTCTATCCGCCCTACGGAGCTTGATACGGAGGGCGGCCATCGTAGGGCGGATAGAGCGCAGCGATATCCGCCGCACGCGCATCACGCAAACGGCGACAGCACGTTCAGCATCTGCACGAAAATTTTCGGCGAGCCGGCGATAACGTTGCCGGTGTCCATATGGTCGGGTTCGCCGCTGAAGCCGGCCACGATGCCGCCGGCCTCGCTGACCAGCAGCGCACCGCCTGCCATGTCCCAGGGCTTGAGGTTCTTTTCGAAAAAGCCATCGAAGCGACCGGCTGCGACGTAGGCGAGATCGAGCGCCGCCGATCCCGGGCGGCGCAGGCCGGCCGATTTTTCGGTCATGGCCTTGAACATTTTCAGGTACTCGTCGAGGCCGGACAGGTCGCTGTAGGGAAAGCCGGTGCCGATCAGCGCATCGGCGAGCTTGTCCCGCTTCGCGACGCGCAGGCGCTTGTCGTTCAGGAATGCGCCCGCGCCCTTGGTGGCGGTGAAAAGCTCGTTGCGGTTCGGGTCATATACGACGGCTTGCGTGATCTGGCCGCGCTGCCTGAGCGCAATCGATACCGCATATTGCGGAAAGCCGTGCAGGAAGTTGGTCGTGCCATCGAGCGGATCGATGATCCAGACGTTCTCGTTCTCGTCATGCAGGTTGGACGAGGCTCCGGATTCTTCGGCCAGGATCGCATGATCGGGATAGGCTTGTCGCAGCACATCGATGATGGCTTGTTCGGCCATCTGATCGACTTCGCTGACAAAATCGTTGGGCCCCTTGCGCGACACGCGCACCTGGTCGAGGTCGAAAGAGGCACGATTGATGATGGCAGCAGCTTTACGCGCGGCTTTCACCGCGGTATTGATCATGGGGTGCATGGTTGTTCCGTTAGAATGCGGCAGCAGGGAGAATGAGCGATGCGGACGCCGCCTGGGCGACTGCGATGACCTGTATTTTAAATGAACCAGCCCACTTCACCCAGCCCCCTGTCTGAACGACTGCGCTTTGTGCTGGTCGAGACCAGCCGGCCAGGCAATATCGGCTCGGCCGCACGCGCGATGAAAACCATGGGGTTTTCTGAGCTCGTGCTCGTCAATCCGCGCGACCCGAACGCCTTGCACGACGCGGAGGCGGTCGCATTGTCCAGCGGTGCCTCCGACGTGCTGGCCGGCGCACGCATCGTCGCCACGCTCGACGAGGCGCTCGAGGGCTGCAACCTCAGTGTCGCACTGTCGGCGCGCCTGCGCGAGTTTTCGCCGCCGGTGTTCGAGCCGCGTCCGCTGGCGGAGCGGCTGGCGGCCGACGACGGGCTGCGCGCGGCACTCGTGTTCGGCAACGAACGTTTCGGATTGTCGAACGAGCAGGTGGTGAAGTGCAGTGCGCTGGTGAGCATTCCGGCCAATCCGGCCTATTCGTCGCTGAACCTGTCGCAGGCCGTGCAGGTGCTGGCCTACGAGTGCCGGATGGCTGCACTGGACGGCGCCCGCGAGCCTTCGGGCATCGGCTTTCGAGGCGAACTGGCCGGCGCCGATCAGGTCGAGGGCATGTTTCGCCATTTGGAGCAGGCACTGGTGGAGATCGAGTTCCTCGATCCGGACAACCCGAAAAAGCTGATGCCGAGGTTGCGGCGGATGTTCTCGCGTACCCAGCTGGAGACGGAGGAGGTGAATATCCTGCGCGGGATTGCGACGCAGTTGCTCCTGAAGCGGCAGCGGGTGAGGAAGTGATGCGGCGGCCCATCACTGGATTTGGTGGCTGCTGAAGATTGATGGCGGATTTCGCTGCGCTCTATCCGCCCTACGGTCGTAGGGTTAGCCGTCGGTCCTCGT
>JAMNXS010000049.1 GCA_023653025.1 Burkholderiaceae bacterium | reverse complement strand
GCCTGCGCATGCGGGCATCCCTGTACCTGTCCAGTTCCCTGCTCAGCAAGGAGAAGCGCCGTCTCAACTCCTTGCAGATTTCAGTCCTCCGGACGAGCATGTCGTTCGGAGGAAGCTTCTCTACGCGGGCACAACAGATCTTGAGGGAAGTCGCTCCGACGCTCAGCGCCGAGCCCCTCAGCGCATGCAAGGCCGCGCCGATGCCCTCCCAGTCCCTGGCTTGCAGCCCCTGGTCGATCCTGTCGAGCAGCCGGGTCCCTTCGTGAATGAAATCGACGAGCAAGCCATCGAGGAAGTGCGGATCCGAGCTGACCTCCTCGAGTTGCGACAGCTTGTCCAGTTCGAGAACGGGTTCATGATCCGGATCGGAGATAGACGACGCAGGCGACGACATCCGGTCCAACGAAGGTGAAGCGCACTGCCTGCCCGCCAGCCGGTCGAGCGTGTCGAGAAAATGCGCAACATCGATCGGCTTGGGCAGGAATGCTTGCGCGCCTGCGGCGAAACTCTCTTCCCGCGCCTCGCGGGTGACGCTGGCCGAAAACATGATGATGGGCACGGCGGCCGGCCAGCCGCCGATGGCCTTGCAGAACCTCGCCACTTCGATGCCGGTCACTTTCGGCATGTTCAGGTCGAGCACGATGGTATCGAACTCTTGTGTGCCGATCAGGTCCATGGCCTCCGCACCGTCGCGGGCGAGCGTGCATTCGTGGCCGGCCCGCTCCAGTATCTTGTGCAACACGGTGCGGTTGGTCGGATTGTCTTCCGCAATAAGGATGCGGAAGGGATCGACATGCGGGCGTCGCAGCGAAAGTATCGGCACCGGCGTTGGCGATCGCATCGGCATCGGCGCCAGCGTTGGCATCGACATCGGTATCGGCGTCAGCCCCGGCAGCGCCATGATCGGCGCTTCGCGGCCGGCCGCTGGCGCCGGCAGCGGGGTGCGCGCATGCAGCAGGTTCGCCAGCATGTCCGGCGTGTACGCTTGCGGCAACACGGACAGGCATCCGGCACGCCCGGCAATGTCGTCCAGAACCCCCTCTGCCGGGATGTCGGCGGCCAGCAGCACGACCGCCAGCCCCGGGTTGGCCGCCGCCCGCCTGAGCCCGGCTATGCCGGCGCCGATTTTCGCTGCGCATTCCTCGACCGACTCGCCCGCGCCAGCGGCGGCGTCAACAAAGACGAGCGCCACCGACACGCCGTCGATGCGCCCGCTGTCGATATGCGCCAGCGCGTCGGTCAGCGTGGCAGCCATCAGCGGCTGCACCCCGCTCATCCTCGCAATGTCGGAGGCGAGCCGCCGTGCGGTGGCGGACGCGCCGACGACGACGTGGGGCGAGCAGCCCAGCAGGCGTACGTCGTCGACGTCGGCGGCCGGCTTGAACGGGAGATCGAACCAGAATTCGCTGCCCTCGCCCGGCTTGCTGCTGAAGCCGATGGCGCCGCCCATCAGTTCGACCAGTTGCTTGCAGATCGTGGTGCCGAGACCGGTGCCGCCATATTTTCTCGCCGTTGAGCTGTCCGCCTGCGTGAAGCTTTCGAAAATCCGGCCCTGCACCGTTTCCGGAATGCCGATGCCGGTATCGCGTATCGTGAACAGCAGACGTAGGGCTTCGGCATCGCTGTCGAGGCAGCGGATTTTCAGCGCGATGCGGCCCTGCTCCGTGAACTTCACGGCGTTGGCAGTCAGGTTAACGAGGACCTGCCGCAGATGGTGCGGATCTCCGTTGAGCAGGGCCGGTACGCGGCAATCCACTTGCCAGATCAGCTCGACGGCCTCCGGGTCGACCCGGCAGCGGAACATCGACAGGGTGCTCTCGACCAGCGCGTACAGATTGAAGTCCGCGTGCTCGATGCCCATCTTGCCGGCCTCGATCTTCGAGAAGTCGAGCACATCCTCGATCTGCGACAGCATCAGCTGCGATGTCGTTGTCATGCTGTCGAGCATGTTCTTCTGCTCGGCGTCGAGCGTGCTGGTTCTCAGCAGATCCACCATGCCGATGATGGCATTGAGCGGCGTTCGCAGTTCATGGCTGACGGCGCAAATGAACTGGCGCTTGGCGAGGTTGGCGGCATGGGCCTGTTCGAGCGCCCTGAACATGCGGCCGACCAGCAGGCTGAAATACATCGAGATCATCAGCGTGCCTATCCACAGGCCGATCGACAGCCGCCGCTCGCTGGCCCAGTACGGCTCGACGGCAATCACCATGCCGAAGCCGCACAGGGCCGAGGCCAGCGTGATGAGCAGATAGCGCTGGCCGAAGCGAAAGCCATTGCCGATGATGATCCACAAGTAAAGAAAATACAGGGGAGCCGCATGGACGCCGCCGATCAGCAGCGCAAGGCTCAGGGTGCCGGTATCGAGCAGTATGGCGACGACACGGCGTAGCGGCACGCCTTCCGGGGACCAGGCGAGGGACAGACCGAGCAGCACTGCCGAGCACAGGTAGAGCAAGGCAAGCTGCCGGATCGGGATATCCAGCCATAGCAGCGCCGCCTCGCTGTCGGGCAACGCGATCTCGAAGTAGAGGAACAGCAACAGGCCGATGGCGATGCGGTTCAGCGATTGCTCGAACTCGCCATTGCGCTGCGATTTGCGCCAGTCGCGCATCCGGGTCCAGAGCTTCACGATCGGCTTCCAGACTTCCGCCACCGTGGCCGTCCAGCGCTGCATGCCTGGCACCTTGCGTCGTCATGTGAATGAGCGGCAGTCTACGGCCGGAAACTGCAAATGCCGCCTCTGAATGAAATTTAACAAGGCGCTATGCGTGCCACGCAAGAGGCTGTGCTGCTACAGGCTGGGTGTTGCGATCACAGACCCATTCGACGAAAACGCCGATGCAAGATCGGCGTTTTCTGACTCCTTTGTGACTAGTTTCGAACTACTGCATGAGAGAAGACCGCCCCGATGCCGGCGGCACCGGCTACTCGAAAAACTCCTTCACCTTGTCCATCCACGACTTGCTCTGCGGGCTATGCCGCGCGCCGCCGGCCATGGTCAGCTGCTCGAACTCGCGCAACAGATCCTTCTGCTTGTCGGTCAGCTTGACCGGCGTCTCGACCAGCACATGGCAGAACAGGTCGCCGGGAAAACCGGAGCGCACACCCTTGATGCCCTTGCCGCGCAGCCGGAAGGTCTTGCCGGTCTGAGTGCCTTCGGGCACGGTGAATGATACCTTGCCCGACAGCGTCGGCACTTCGATCTCGCCGCCGAGCGCCGCTTTCGCAAACGAGATCGGCATCTCGCAATGCAGGTCGTCGCCGTCGCGCTGGAACACCGCGTGCTGCTTGATGTGGATCTCGACGTACAGATCGCCGGGCGGGCCGCCATTCGCGCCCGGCTCGCCGTTGCCGGTCGAGCGGATGCGCATACCATCGTCGATGCCGGCGGGGATCTTCACCTCGAGCGTCTTGTTGCGCTTGATCCGGCCCGCACCCGAGCAGCTCGGGCAGGGGTCGGGTATCACCTTGCCGGTGCCGTGGCACTTCGGGCAGGTCTGCTGGATGCTGAAGAAGCCCTGCTGCATCCGTACCTGGCCATGGCCGCCGCAGGTGCCGCAAGTGGTGGGCGAGGTGCCCGGCTTGGCGCCCGAGCCGTGGCAGGTGTCGCAGTCGTCCCACGACGGGACGCGGATCGTGGTGTCGAAGCCGTGGGCCGCCTGTTCAAGCGAGATGTCGAGGTTGTAGCGCAGGTCGGCGCCGCGGTAGACCTGCGGGCCGCCGCGCTGCCGGCCGCTGCCGAAAATGTCACCGAAGATGTCGCCGAACGCATCGGAAAAACCGCCTGCGCCGCCATAACCGCCGGCACCGGCGCCCATGTTCGGGTCGACGCCCGCATGGCCGAAGCGATCGTATGCTTCGCGCTTCTGCGGGTCGGAGAGCATTTCGTAGGCTTCCTTGGCCTCCTTGAACTTGTCCTCCGCCTGCTTGCTGTCCGGATTGCGGTCCGGGTGGTATTTCATCGCGAGCTTGCGATACGCCTTCTTGATCTCGTCGTCGGAGGCATTCTTCGCCACGCCGAGAATTTCGTAAAAATCGCGTTTAGCCATCTTCAGGTGTCCTGACTACCGATCGGAGCACGGTCGCTCCAAGCAAAAAACCGGGCAGGAGGCTGCATACGCCGCTCCGACCCGGTGAAGTCCCGGCAGCGTCGCTGCCCGGCGCACTGTTTACTTGTCCTTGACTTCCTTGAAGTCGGCATCGACCACATCGTCATCGGCCGGCTTGTTGCCGCCCGCCGATGCCGATGCAGACGGCTGCTCGGCACCCGCACCCGCGCCGCTGGCTGCCTGCTGCGCCTGCATGTCGGCGTACATTTTTTCGCCGAGCTTCTGCGCCGCCGTCGATAGCGCGGCAACCCGGGCATCGATCGCGGCCTTGTCGTTGCCCTTCAATGCTTCCTCGAGATCCTTGATCGCGGCTTCGATCTTGTCCTTCTCGCCGGCGTCGAGCTTGTCGCCGTGCTCGCCGAGCGCCTTGCGGGTCGAGTGCACCAGCGCATCGCCCTGGTTGTGCGACTCGGCCAGTTCCTTCAGGCGGTGGTCCTCGGCGGCGTTGGCCTCGGCGTCGCGCACCATGCGCTCGATCTCGTCCTCGGTCAGGCCGGAGTTGGCCTTGATCGTGATCTTGTTTTCCTTGCCGGTGGCCTTGTCTCGGGCCGACACGTGCAGGATACCGTTGGCGTCGATGTCGAACGTGACCTCGATCTGCGGCGTGCCGCGCGGCGCCGGCGGAATGCCTTCGAGGTTGAACTCGCCGAGGCCCTTGTTGCCCGAGGCCATCTCGCGCTCGCCCTGGAACACCTTGATCGTGACGGCCGGCTGGCTATCGTCGGCCGTCGAGAACACCTGGCTGAACTTGGTCGGGATCGTGGTGTTCTTCTTGATCATCTTCGTCATCACGCCGCCCAGCGTCTCGATGCCCAGCGACAGCGGGGTCACGTCGAGCAGCAGCAGGTCCTTGCGATCGCCGGAGAGCACCGAGCCCTGGATCGCGGCGCCGACTGCAACTGCCTCGTCCGGGTTCACGTCGCGGCGCGCTTCCTTGCCGAAGAACTCCTTGACCTTGTCCTGCACCTTCGGCATGCGGGTCTGGCCGCCGACCAGGATCACGTCATCGATATCGGACACCTTCACGCCGGCGTCGTTGATCGCGATGCGGCACGGCTCGATGGTCTTGGCGATCAGGTCCTCGACCAGCGACTCGAGCTTGGCGCGGGTGATCTTCAGCGTCAGGTGGACCGGCGCGCCGTTGGCCATCGCGATGTAGGGCTCGTTGATCTCGGTCTGCTGCGACGAGGACAGCTCGATCTTCGCGCGCTCGGCCGAGGCCTTGATGCGCTGCAGGGCGATTGGATCCTTCGACAGGTCGAGGCCGTTGATCTTCTTGAATTCGTCGATGATGTAGTCGATCAGGCGCTGGTCGAAATCTTCGCCGCCGAGGAAGGTGTCGCCGTTGGTCGACAGCACTTCGAACTGCATCTCGCCGTCGACGTCGGCGATCTCGATGATCGACACGTCGAAGGTGCCGCCGCCGAGGTCGTAGACGGCGATCTTGCGGTCGCCCTTGCCGGTCTTGTCGAGACCGAACGCGAGCGCGGCCGCGGTCGGCTCGTTGATGATGCGCTTGACGTCGAGGCCGGCGATGCGGCCGGCATCCTTGGTCGCCTGGCGCTGCGCGTCATTGAAGTAGGCCGGCACCGTGATCACGGCTTCGGTCACTTCCTCGCCGAGATAGTCTTCGGCGGTTTTCTTCATCTTGCGCAGCACCTCGGCCGAGATCTGCGGCGGCGCGAGCTTCTTGTCACGCACGCCAACCCACGCGTCGCCGTTGTCGGCCTTCATGATCTCATAGGGCATCAGGCCGATGTCCTTCTGCACTTCCTTTTCCTCGAACTTGCGGCCGATCAGGCGCTTGACCGCGTACAGTGTGTTCTTCGGATTGGTGACCGCCTGACGCTTGGCTGGTGCGCCGACGAGGATCTCGCCGTCTTCCTGGTAGGCGATGATCGAGGGCGTGGTGCGCGCGCCTTCGGAGTTCTCGATGACCTTCGGCTGGCCGCCTTCCATGATGGCGACGCAGGAATTGGTCGTCCCGAGGTCGATGCCGATGATTTTGCCCATGGTGTTGTCCCTTCTGAAACTGAAACTGGTTGGATGCTCCGCTGCTGCCGATATGCGGCAGCGGCGACGCTTTTCAAGTTGCCTGCGATACGGTCACGAGCGCAGGGCGCAGCAGCCGGTCGGCGATCATGTAGCCCTTCTGCAGGACGGTGACGATGGTGTTCGGCTCCTGGTCGGCCGGCACCATCGAGATGGCCTGGTGTTTCATCGGGTCGAGCTTGTCGCCGGCCTGCGGGTTGACCTCGAGCAGGCGGTTTTTCCCGAACGCGGCCGACAACTGCTTGAGCGTCATCTCGACGCCCTCCTTCAGCGACTCGAGCGACGGCGACTCGACCTTCAGCGCCATCTCGAGGCTATCCTTCGCGGGCAGCAAGGCCTCGGCAAAGGACTCGACCGCGAATTTGTGGGCCTTGGCAATGTCTTCCTGTGCGCGGCGGCGGACATTGTCGGCCTCGGCCTTGGCGCGCAGGTAGGCGTCCTGCATCTCGGCCAGCTTGGCCTGCAACTCGGCCAGTTGCGTCGTGAGCGTGGCCGTGGCCGCCTGCTCTGCCGGAGCCGCCGCCTCGGCAGCTGGCTGATCCTCGGTCGGCACCGACTCGGGGTTCGGGCGCTGTTCGCCTTGCGTCATAAAATCTCCAATAAATTCAATAGCTTGCAAAACAATGTCGGAGATATGGGGATGGCTGGCCGGATTTCAAGGCAGGCTGGCGGCCATTTCCAAAAAAATCGGGGACCGCCGGTCCCCGAATCGATGCCGAGCGCCGCCGGCTTCAGTCAGGGGCGCCGAGCGCGAGGGCCTCGCGCCGGCTGACCTCGGCCTCAGTGCGGCGGAGTTGCGCTGCCGCCGGATCGGCCGCCACCGGCCAGCCGGCCATCTGGCGTTCGACCAGCCCGGCCATCGCGTCTATCCAGGCCGGGTCTTCGTTCAGGCAGGGAAGGTAATGAAAGGTCTTGCCGCCGGCGGCGAGGAAATCTTCCTTGGCCTCCATCGCGATCTCTTCGAGCGTCTCGAGGCAGTCGCTGGTAAAGCCCGGGCACATCACGTCCACCCGGCCGACTCCGTCCTTCGCCAGTTTCTCCAGCGTCGGCGCGGTATACGGCTGCAGCCATTCGGCCTTGCCGAAGCGCGACTGGAAGGTGACCAGGTAATCACCCTTGCCGATGCCCAGCTTGTCGGCCACCAGGCGCGCGGTCTTGTGGCATTCGCAGTGATAGGGATCGCCCAGCAGCAGGGTGCGCTTGGGCACGCCATGAAAGCTCATCACCAGCTTGTCGGGCCGGCCGTGCTGCGCCCAGTGCGTGCGCACGGAGTCGGCCAGCGCGGCGATGTAGCCGTCGTCGTCGTGGTAGTGCTTGATCGTCCGCAGCTCGGGCGCGTTGCGGATGCGGGTCAGGTGCCAGAACAGTGCATCGAACACTGACGCGGTGGTCGTGCCCGAATACTGCGGGTAGGCAGGCAGCACGAGGATGCGGTCGCAGCCCGCGGCCTTCAGCTGCTCGAGCGCCGCCGGAATCGACGGGCTGCCGTAGCGCATGCCGTAGACGACCTTTACCTCGAGCGCGCGTTCGGACAGGGCCTGCTGCAGCAGCTGCGCCTGGCGCTCGGTATGAATCTTCAGCGGCGAGCCGTCGTTGGTCCAGATCGACGCATACTTGTGCGCCGACTGCCGCGAGCGGAACGGCAGGATGATGCCGTTGAGGATGAACCACCAGATCGCGCGCGGAATCTCGACCACGCGCGAGTCGGACAGGAACTGTTTCAGGTAGACGCGCACCGCAGCCGGCGTCGGTGCGTCGGGTGTGCCGAGGTTGGCCAGCAGGATGCCAACCCGGGGGACCGAGCCGTGACGGTACGAGGGTTCCGTATTGAAGCCCATGAAGCAAAGCCTTTCGTGGAAATGATGTGTGGCGGATGTCGCTGGTACTGGCGCTCCACCCGCCCTAGGAGGCGAGCAGTTCCCGCGCATGCTTGCGCGTGGTTGCAGTGATCTCGAGCCCGCCGAGCATACGCGCAATTTCCTCGACGCGCTCGGCGCTACCCAGAGGCGCGATGCGCGACGCCGTGCGGCCGTCGGCGAGCGTGCCCTTGCTGACACGGAAATGCTGGGCGGCCTGGCTGGCGACTTGCGGCAGGTGGGTCACGCACAGCACCTGCCGGTCATGGCCGAGCTTCTTCAGCAGCCGCCCGACCACCTCGGCCACGCCACCGCCGATGCCGCTGTCGACTTCGTCGAAGATCAGCGTCGGCGTGGCCGTCGCGCTCGATGCGATCACCGAGATCGCCAGCGCGATGCGCGCCAGCTCGCCGCCGGAGGCCACCTTCGCCAGCGGCCGCGGCGTGCTGCCGGCATGGCCGGCAACGAGGAACTCGACCTGCTCGACGCCGTGCAGCGTCGGCGCGCAGGCCTCGAGCGCGATCTCGAACCGGCCGCCGGCCATCGACAGCTCCTGCATCGCCGCCGTGACCGCCACCGACAGCGATTTCGCCGCCTTCGCCCGTGCCTTCGTCAGCCTGGCCGCCAGCGCGTGATAGGCATCGGCCAGCTTCTGCTCCTGCGCGCGCAGGGCGTCGAGGTCGGTGGCGTCGGCCAGCGTGCGCAGGCGCTCGCCCAGCCGCGCAAACTCGTCGGGCAGTTCATCCGGCGACACATGGAACTTGCGCGCCGTCGCATGCAGCGCCTCGAGGCGCGCCTCGACCGTGCGCAGGCGTTCGGGATCGAGCTCGATGCGGCCAAGATAATCGTTGAGCGCATACACCGCTTCCTGCAGCTGTATGCGCGCCGGCTCCAGCGACTCCAGCACCGGCTTGAGCTTGTCGTCGATGTCGGCCAGCTTGCCGAGCTTCTGCTCGATCATGGCCAGCTGCGACAGCATCGGCGCGGACTCGTCTTCGGACAGCAGGTTCAGCGCCTGCTGCGCGCCTTCGATCAGGCTGGCCGCGTGCGACAGCCGGCTGTGTTCGTTGCCGACCTCGGCCCATTCGCCGGGCTTGACCGCGAGCTTTTCCAGCTCGCCGACCTGCCACTCGAGGCGCTCGCGCTCGAGCAGCACGTTCCTCGCGTCGCGCTCGAATTCCTCGCGCTGGCGCGCCAGCGCGCGCCACTGGCGCCAGGCGCCGGCGACCGCCTTCGCCTCGTCCTGCAGCGCGGCATGCGCATCGAGCAGCTGGCGCTGTGCATCGGGCTTGAGCAGCGACTGGTGCGCGTGCTGGCCGTGGATGTCGACCAGCATCTCGCCCAGTTCGCGCAACTGCGCGACGGTGGCCGTCACGCCGTTGATGAAGGCTTTCGAGCGGCCGCCGTTGTCGACCACGCGCCGCAGCATCAGGCTGCCGTCGGCGGCGCCGAACTCGTGCTCGTCCAGCCAGGCGTTGAGCGCCGGCGCCAGCTCGCCGACGAATTCGGCGCTGATGTCGGCCCTGGTCGCGCCCTCGCGCACCACGCTGGCATCGGCGCGGCCGCCAAGAGCGAGCGTGAGCGCATCGATCAGGATGGACTTGCCGGCGCCCGTCTCGCCGGTGAAGACGGAGAAGCCGGGCGACAGGTCGAGCTCGATCGCATCGACGATGACGAAGTCACGAATGGCCAGCGTGCGCAGCATGGGAAGGACGCGTTGAAAAAACGTCTATTTTAGTTGACCGGACACGGACGGGTATTCGTTCCAGTGCAGCTTTTCGCGCAGGGTGTCGTAATAGCTCCATCCGTGCGGATGCAGAAAAGTGACGGTATGTGCGGAGCGCCGGATCACGACCCGGTCGTGCACCTGCAGCGCGGACAGCGACTGCATGTCGAAATTGACGCTGCAGTCGCGGCCATTGGCCAGCTCGATCTCGATCACGCCGCTGTCGCACAGCACGATCGGACGATTCGACAGCGCATGCGGCGCGATCGGTACCATCGCAATGCCGCCGATCTGCGGCTGCAGGATGGGGCCGCCGGCCGACAGCGCGTAGGCAGTCGATCCGGTCGGGGTGGCGACGATCAGGCCGTCCGAGCGCTGGTTGTACATGAAATGACCATCGACCGAGACGCGCAGTTCGACCATGCCGGAGCCCGAGCCGCGGGCGACGACGACGTCGTTGAACGCGACACCCCGGAAAATCTCGACGCCGTCGCGCCATACCGTGCCTTCCAGCAGGCTGCGCTGCTCGGTTTCGCGCTTGCCGTCGAGCATGTCGCCAATCACGGGCAACATGCGATCGGACGGAATGTCGGTCATGAAGCCGAGCCGGCCTTGGTTGACGCCGATCAGCGGCACCCCGAACGGCGCCAGCAGGCGCGCGATACCGAGCATCGTCCCGTCGCCACCGACCACGATGGCCAATTGGGCGCTGGCGCCGATCTGCGCGGGCGTCACCGACTGCTCCGGCGGGCAGCCGAGTTCGAGCGCGGTCGCCGACTCGAACACCACGTGATGACCGCGCCCGGCCAGAAATCCGGCCAATTCGCGCAGCGCATCGGCCGCCGAGGTGTCCCCGTGCTTGCCGATAATGGCAACTGTGGAAAATTCAGGCGCGGCAGATGGAGTCGACATGCGCCCGATTAGACCATAATTGGCGTGCCGTCTGGAATCTCCTGCCCCGCACCGCTAGAATAGCCGCCATGCAACTCGATATTCGCGCACAAACGCTGTTGAAAGCCTTGGTCGAGCGCTACATTGCCGACGGCCAGCCGGTGGGCTCGCGCGCGCTGGCAAAAATCTCCGGCCTCGACCTGTCGCCGGCGACCATCCGCAACATCATGGCGGATCTCGAGGAACTGGGCCTGGTGGCCAGCCCGCATACATCGGCCGGCCGCATTCCGACGCCGCGCGGCTACCGGTTGTTCGTCGACAGCCTGCTGACGGTGCAGACGATCGACGAAAGCACGGTCGAAGCCCGGCTGCATGCCGGCGTGTCGTCGCAGAAAATCATTGCCAGCGCCGCCCAGGTGCTATCGCAACTGTCGCAATTTGCCGGCGTGGTGCTGGCACCGCGCCGCGACAGTACCTTCCAGCAGATCGAATTCCTGCGCCTGTCGGAGAAGCGCATCTTGCTGGTGATCGTCGCGCCCAACGGCGACGTGCAAAACCGGCTGCTGCTGACCGAGGCCGATTACACGCCGTCCGAGCTGGTGCAGGCGGCCAATTACATCAACCAGCACTATGCAGGGCTGCCGTTCGACCAGGTGCGGCTGAAGCTGACCGAGGAACTGCGCCGGCTGCGCGACGACATCACGCGCCTGATGCAGGCCGCGGTCGAGGCCGGCAGTGATGCGATGAGCGAAGACTCGGAGGACATGGTCATTTCGGGCGAGCGCAACCTGCTGTCGGTGTCGGACCTGTCGTCGAATATGGGTTCGCTGCGCAAGATGTTCGACCTGTTCGAACAGAAGACCAGCCTGGCGGCGCTGCTCGACCAGTCGAGCCGCGCCAATGGCGTGCAGATCTTCATCGGCGGCGAGTCCAAGCTGGTGCCGCTGGACGACATGAGCGTCGTGTCCGCGCCCTATGAATCGAACGGCCGCATCGTCGGCACGCTCGGCGTGATCGGGCCAACCCGGATGGCATATGAGAGAGTGATTCCGATCGTGGACATCACGGCGCGATTGTTGTCGAATGCGTTGACGCATCCGTGATGCAGGGATTTGCTGGCGGATTTCGCTGCGCTCTATCCGCCCTACGCATTGTCGGTTGTCACGGTCCGTAGGGCGGATAGAGCCGTAGGCGAAATCCGCCGTTCAGCCTGACACCCTGTGCCTCACCGCCCCCGGTGCGGGCAATCCTGCTTCGTGCAATTCCCGTACAGCGCGAGCGCATGCTCGGACAGCTTGAAGCCCCGATCCGCAGCAATCGCCTGCTGGCGGCGCTCGATCTCCTCGTCGAAAAACTCCTCGACCCTGCCGCAGTCGAGACAGACCAGGTGGTCGTGATGGCCCCCCTGATCGAGCTCGAACACCGCCTTGCCTGATTCGAAGTGGTTGCGGGTCAGCAGCCCTGCCTGCTCGAACTGGGTCAGCACCCGGTAGACCGTCGCCAGTCCCACGTCGAGGTTCTCGGCGAGCAGCTGCTTGTAGACGTCTTCGGCCGACATGTGGCGCACGCTGCTGTTCTGGAATATCTCCAGGATTTTCAGTCGTGGCAGCGTGGCTTTCAACCCGCTGGATTTCAGGTCGGCTGGATTCGACGGCATGATTTCAGTGGTGGCAATGGGAACTGCTTTATCATATGACCTCTTGCGCTACAGCGTATTTTACCTTCCCGACCATGTTTCTGCAGTCTGTCCACCCGATGCTTCGTCCCGCGCTCATTGCGCTTGCCGCCGCCAGCCTGCTGTCCGGCTGCGCCGTGCGAACGATGTTCGCCAACGACACAACCAAACCGGAGGACATGCCGTCGGGCCTGACGCAGACGGTCGAGCCATCGAAAATGTTCGGCATCCTGCCGATTTACCGGCCAGATGTACAGCAGGGCAATTTCATCTCGCGCGAAATGATCGAGCAACTGAAGATCGGCATGACCCGCGAGCAGGTGCGCTTCCTGCTCGGCACGCCGTTGGTGATCGACGCCTTCCGCGACAACCGCTGGGATTATCCGTTCCGCCTCAAGCGCGGCGACGGCACCGTCACCAGTAGCCATGTCGCCGTGATCTTCGACCGCGACGGCCGCGTGGCCCGGTTCGAGGGCGGCGACCTGCCCGAAGAAAAAGAATACCTGCAGCGACTCGCCGCGCCGAAAGTCAACTGAAAAACAATACCCAATGGACGCCATGAATATCGCCGTGGCCGGCGCGTCCGGCCGCATGGGCCGCATGCTGATCGAAGCCATCGCCGCCGCGCCCGACGCCCGCCTGGCGGGCGCGCTCGACATCGCCGGCGCCCCCGGACTGGGCAGCGATGCCGCCGCCTTCCTCGGCCAGCCAGCCGGCGTGGCCATCACCCCCGATCTCGCGCAGGGCCTGGCGGATGCGGGCTACCTGATCGACTTCACCCGGCCCGAGGGAACGCTCGCGCACCTCGACTACTGCGCCGCGCACGGCATCAAGATGATCATCGGCACCACGGGCTTCGACGAGGCAGGCAAGGCAGCGATTGCCGCCGCGGCCAAGCAAACCGCTATCGTATTTGCGCCAAACATGAGTATCGGCGTGAACGTCACGATGAAGCTGCTCGAACTGGCCGCGAAAAGCTTTTCGCAAGGCTATGACATCGAGATCATCGAGGCGCATCACCGGCACAAGGTCGACGCGCCGTCCGGCACGGCGCTGAAAATGGGCGAGGTCATCGCCGAGGCCCTTGGCCGCGACCTGAACGATGTCGGCGTGTTCGCGCGCGAAGGCGTGACCGGCGAGCGCGACCCGTCGTCGATCGGCTTTGCGACCATCCGCGGCGGCGATATCGTCGGCGACCACACGGTGCTGTTTGCCGGCATCGGCGAACGGATCGAGATCACCCACAAGTCCTCCAGCCGGGTGACCTATGCGCACGGCAGCCTGCGCGCGGCCCGCTTCCTGCAGGACAAGCGCAGCGGCCTGTACGACATGCAGGACGTGCTCGGCCTGCGCTGAGCGCTGCCACGGCTCGGGCTGAGTGCCGCACCGATGATGTCCCGCACCTCCACGCTGGCAGCGATCGCTGCCCTGGCGCTGCACATCCTGCTGCTGGTGCTGGCGGTGAGCGGCGTGCTCGACAAGCACCGGCCCGTGGTCGAGCCGCCGACCGTGGTCGTGCAGTTGCTGCCGCCGCCCCCACCCCCGCCGCCGCCCGCGCTGGTACCCGAGCCGCCCAAGCCGCAGCCGCCGAAACCCGAACCGCCGCCGCCCAAGCCGTTGCCGGAACCGCCCAAGCCGTTGCCGGAACCGCCCAAGCCGTTGCCGGAGCTGCCGAAGCCGGAGCCACCGCAGCCGGAGCCGCCGAAGCCGCAGCCGCCCGCGCCCGCACCTCAGCCTGCGCCCGCACCGGCTCCGCGGCCCACTCCTGCGCCACAGCCAGCGCCACAGCCAGCGCCCGACCTGGCGCCGCCCAGGCCTGCGCCGCCTCCGCCTGTACCGCCCGCTCCACCGGCACCGCCAAGGCCTGCGCCGCCGCCGCCCGCCCCGCCGGCGCCGCCGGCCGCAGCATCTGCACGCACGGAGGTCAGCATCACGGCCACCTACAGCGCGAGCAACCTCAAGCCCGTCTATCCGCGGATGTCGCAGCGGCTGGGCGAGCAGGGTACGGTCGTGTTGCGGGTGCTGGTCAGGGGCGACGGTACGGCAGGAGCAGTGGAAGTAAAATCCTCGAGCGGATTTCCGCGGCTGGACCAGTCGGCGGCCGACGCGGTGAAGACCTGGCGCTTCAACCCGGCGACGGTTGATGGCAAGCCGGTTGACGAGTGGTACCAGGTGCCGATCCCCTTCAAACTGCAGAACTGAGCCCGACAACATGAACGAAACCACGACCCCCGACCTCGGCTTCGCCCATTACTGGGCGCAGGGCGACATCGTCACGCACAGCGTGGCATACCTGCTGCTGCTGATGTCGGTCGCCAGCTGGTACTACATCCTGTCCAAGGCGTGGGCCGCGTGGCGCATCCGCAGGAGCGCCAGCGCGGTCGAGCGTTTCTGGGACGCGCCGACGATGGACGATGCGATCGCACTGCTGACCCATGCCGACTCCGAGCAGGTCTATTCGCCGCTGGCCACGCATGCGGTCGAGGCCGTGAACGTCAAAGCCAACAGCAGCTCGCTGAATGCGAACGTCGATCCCGGCGAGCTCGTCACCCGCACGCTGCGCCAGCAGATCAACCGCGTCTCGCAGCGTCTCGAAAGCGGCCTGACGCTGCTGGCATCGGTCGGCTCGACCGCCCCGTTCATCGGGCTGTTCGGCACGGTCTGGGGCATCTACCATGCGCTGGTGGCCGTCTCGAGCGCCGGCACGATACAGATCGACAAGGTCGCCGGCCCGGTCGGCGAGGCGCTGATCATGACGGCCGTCGGCCTCGTGGTCGCCATTCCCGCCGTGCTCGGCTACAACGCGCTGACCCGGGTCAACCGGGTCACGCTTGGCGAACTCGACGCCTTCGCGCATGACCTGCATGCCTTCCTGACCACGGGCTCGCGCATCAGCGCCGGCCCCGGCCGCAAGGCCTGAACCGGAGATCGCGATGGCATTCGGCGGATTCAACGACAACGGCCACTCGCAGCCGATGGCGGACATCAACGTCACGCCGATGGTCGACGTGATGCTGGTGCTGCTGGTGATCTTCATCATCACCGCGCCGCTGTTCACGCACGCGATCAAGCTCGAGCTGCCGGCCGCAGCATCGGCGCCGGCGCCGGAAAAGCCGGAGGCGATCACGCTGGCGATCAACGGCGAGGGCCGGCTGTTCTGGAACAACGCGCCGGTCGCGCTCGACGACCTGGCTGCCCGCTTCGCGACCGAGTCGCAGAAGCAACCGCTGCCCGAGCTACAGCTGCGGGCCGACAAGAACACCCGCTATGAAGTCATCGCCCAGGTGATGTCGGCAGCGCAGGGCAACGGGATGACGAAGATCGGGTTCGTGACCGATCCGAAGAACGCGGCGAAGTAACAGCCCTGAATCCCGGCTTTGGCGAAACTTCGTTTTCGCCGGGATGACGGTTTTGCTGCCGATCCGTCAAACACCGTCGTCCCAGCGCAGGCCGGGACCCACCGTCCCCCACTGAAGCCGCCGCCAGATACCCAATCCCCCCACCTCCAGCCGGTATAATCTGCGGCTACGCTTTCATTCACACCCCACCCGTCATGCAAGACAAATACACCCCGGCCGCCGTCGAACGCGCGGCGCAGGAACACTGGCGCGCGATCGATGCGTACAAAGTCGTCGAACACGCGCGCGACGCGCAGGGCCGCGAAAAGAAAAAGTACTATGCCTGCTCGATGCTGCCCTACCCGTCCGGCAAGCTGCACATGGGCCATGTGCGCAACTACACGATCAATGACGTAATGGCGCGCCAATTGCGGATGAAGGGCTACAACGTGCTGATGCCGATGGGCTGGGATGCCTTCGGCATGCCGGCCGAAAATGCGGCGATGGCCAATGGCGTGCCGCCGGCGCAATGGACTTACGCGAACATCGCCCACATGAAGAAGCAGATGCAGGCGATGGGCCTGGCGATCGACTGGTCGCGCGAAATGGCCGCCTGCAACCCGGACTACTACCGATGGAACCAGTGGATGTTCCTGAAGATGCTCGAGAAGGGCATCATCTACAGGAAGACCGGCACCGTAAACTGGGATCCGGTCGACCAGACCGTCTTGGCCAACGAGCAGGTGATCGACGGACGCGGCTGGCGCTCGGGGGCGCTGATCGAGAAGCGCGAGATCCCGATGTATTACGTGCGCATCACCGACTACGCACAAGAGCTGCTCGACTGCGTCGAGAACAGGCTGCCCGGCTGGCCCGAGCGCGTGCGTATCATGCAGGCGAACTGGATCGGCAAGTCGACCGGCGTGCGCTTCGCGTTCCCGCACCAGATCACGGGGTCGGACGGCCAGTTGGTGAATGACGGCAAGCTGTGGGTATTCACCACGCGCGCCGACACCATCATGGGCGTGACCTTCTGCGCGGTCGCGCCGGAGCACGCGCTGGCCGCGCATGCGGCGAAGGACAATCCGGCGCTGGCCGCCTTCATTGCCGAATGCAAGCAGGGCAGCGTGATCGAGGCCGACATGGCGACGATGGAAAAGAAGGGCATGCCGACCGGCCTGTTCGTCACCCATCCGCTGACAGGCAAGCAGGTCGAGGTCTGGGTCGGCAACTATGTGCTGATCACCTACGGCGACGGCGCCGTCATGGGCGTACCTGCGCACGACGAGCGCGATTTCGCGTTCGCGAAAAAATACGACCTGCCGATCGCTGCGGTCATCGCTGTCGATGGCAAGCACTACGACACCGATGCATGGCAGGACTGGTATGCGGACAAGGAGAACGGCGTCTGCGTCGGCTCCGGAAAATACGACGGCCTCGGCTACCAGGCGGCGGTGGATGCGGTCGCGGCCGACCTCGCCGCACAGGGCCTGGGCGAGAAGAAGGTGACCTGGCGCCTGCGCGACTGGGGCATCTCGCGCCAGCGCTACTGGGGCACGCCGATACCGATGATCCACTGCGCGCACTGCGGCGACGTGCCGGTGCCGGAGAAAGACCTGCCGGTGGTGCTGCCCGAGGACTGCGTGCCGGACGGCAGCGGCAACCCGCTGAACAGGCACGAGCAGTTCCTGAAGGTCGACTGCCCACGCTGCGGCCAGCCCGCGCGCCGCGAGACCGACACGATGGACACCTTCGTCGATTCGTCCTGGTACACGATGCGCTACTGCTCGCCCGGCGCGAGCGACGCGATGGTCGACGCGCGCAATGATTACTGGATGCCGATGGACCAGTACATCGGCGGCATCGAGCATGCGGTGCTGCACCTGCTGTACGCACGCTTCTGGACCAAGGTCATGCGCGACTTCGGCCTCGTGAAGTTCGACGAACCCTTCGTCAACCTGCTCACGCAGGGCATGGTGCTGAACGAAACCTACTACCGCGAAGACGCCGCCGGCAAGAAGACCTGGTTCAATCCCGACGACGTCGAACTGACGTTCGACGACAAGGGACGTCCGGCGTCGGCCACGCTGAAGGGCGACGGCCAGCCGGTGCAGATCGGCGGCACCGAAAAGATGTCGAAGTCGAAGAACAACGGCATCGATCCGCAGGCCATCATCGACCAGTACGGCGCCGACACCGCGCGCCTGTTCACGATGTTCGCCGCCCCGCCCGAGCAGACGCTCGAATGGTCGGGCTCCGGCGTCGAGGGCGCGCACCGCTTCCTGCGCCGCGTCTGGGCCTTCGCGCACGCGAATGCGCAGTCCATCGTCCCGCAACTGGCGCCGGCTGTGGCCGACAATGCCGATGTCAAGGCGCTGCGGCGCGAGATGCACAAGGTGCTGCAGCAGGCCGACCATGACTACGGCCGCCTGCAGTACAACACCGTGGTATCGGCCTGCATGAAGATGCTGAACCTGCTGGAGGGCGCCAAGCTTGGCGACAGCGCGGCGGCACGCGCGGCGACCGGCGAATGCCTCGGTATCTTCCTGCGCGTGCTGTACCCGGTGGCGCCGCACGTCACGCACGCGCTGTGGAATGAACTCGGCTATGCGACCGCCTGCGGCAGCGAGATCCTCGATGCGCCATGGCCGGCGGTCGATGCGGGGGCGCTGGAACAAGCCGAGATCGAGCTGATGGTGCAGGTCAATGGCAAGCTGCGCGGCAAGATCACGGTCGCCCGGGATGCCGACAAGGCCGCCGTCGAAGCCGCTGCGCTGGCCGACGATACCGTGCGGAAGTTCGTCGAAGCGGCACCGAAGAAGATCATCGTCGTGCCCGGCAAGCTGGTGAACATCGTCGCCTGAAGGAGACAGCCATGAGCCTTTCCCTGCGCAACTTGCGCGCCCGTCGCGCCCTGTCGGTCCTGATGCTGGCCGCGCTGGCCGGTTGCGGCTTTCACCTGCGCGGCTCGACGCCGGATTCGCGGCTGGCGTTCGACTCGGTCTATGTGGAGGCGCCGCGCGGCACGCCGCTCGAGCGCGAACTGCGCGGCGCGGTACGCACCGGCGGGACCCGGCTGGCGGCCGATCCGAAATCGGCCACGGTCGTCCTGCGCATCCTGAACGAAGCGCGCGAGCGCAAGATCCTGACGCTCAACGCGCAGGGCCAGGTGCGCGAATTCAGCCTCACCTACCGCGTCAACTTCGAGGTCGCGGATCCGGCCAACCGCAAGCTGCTGCCGGCCAATGAGATCGCGCTGCAGTCGCTGCTGTCGTACAGCGAATCGCAGGCGCTGGCCAAGGAAACCGAGGAGCGCATGACCTTCGACGACCTGCGCCGCGACGCGATCAGCCAGATCATGCGCCAGCTGTCGCGCGTGCAGCCCGAGTAAGCGACCCGCGATGCAGCTACGCGCCGAGGCGCTCGAAGCGCACCTGTCCCGCGGACTGGCGCCGCTGTACGTAATCACCAGCGACGAGCACCTGCTGGCGATGGAAGCAGCCGACCGCATTCGCGCCAGAGCACGCGCTGCCGGATTTTCGGAACGGGAGGTGCTGGTCGTCGAGCGCTACTTCAAATGGGGCGAACTGCTGGCGGCGAACCAGGCGATGTCGCTGTTCGGCGACCGCAAGCTGATCGAATTGCGCGTCCCCGGTGGCAAGCCGGGCAAGGAGGGCGGGCAGGCGCTGCAGGCCTATGCGGCCGAGTTCGCGGGCGCCGCGGATGCGGGCGACACGCTGACCCTGGTCACGCTGCCCAAGCTCGAGTGGCAGGCGCAAAAAAGCGCATGGGTATCCGCGTTGCAGCAGCATGCGGTGTACATCGACATACCGAACGTCGAGCGCCACCAGCTGGCGAACTGGATCGGCCAGCGCCTGGCGACGCAAGGTCAGAGCGCAGACAAGGCGGCGCTGGAGTTCATGGTCGAGCGCGTCGAGGGCAACCTGCTCGCCGCGCATCAGGAAATCCGCAAGCTGGCGCTGCTGTATCCTGAAGGACGGCTGAGCGCCGAGCAGGTGCAGGATGCGGTGCTGAATGTCGCCCGCTACGACGTGTTCAAACTGTCGGAGGCGATGCTGTCCGGCGATGTCGGCCGCGTGGCGCGGATGCTGGACGGACTGAAGGGCGAAGGCGAGGCGCTGCCGCTGGTGCTGTGGGCCGTGACCGAAGAAATTCGCACGCTGCTGAAACTGAAGCTGGGCACGGCCGAAGGTCGCCCGCTGGCCCTGCTGCTGAAGGAGTACCGGATCTGGGGTCCGCGCGAACGCCTGATGGCGCCGGCGCTGTCGCGGGTCAGGCTGGCCACGCTGGAAGACGCGCTCGGGAAGGCCGCGCAAGTCGACCGGATGATCAAAGGCCTGCGCGCGAAAGATTTCGCCGGCGATGCATGGGATGCGATGCTGCAACTGGCGCTGGCCGTGGCGCGAAAATAGGCAAACTTGCGCCCCCCGTAGTACGTAGGGCGGGTAGAGCGAAGCGAAACCCGCCACCACCACTTCCACCACCACCGCCGGCAAAGATATTCGACAAAGGAAGATTGCGATGGATATTCAACAAACCATGATCGCCATGGGCCGCGCCGCACGCAAGGCATCGCGCGCGATGGCCAAGGCCAATACCGCGGCCAAGAACCGCGCGCTGCAGCTGATCGCCGCCGGCATCCGGCGCGACGCGGCACTGCTGGCCGCGGCCAACCGGAAAGACCTCGATGCCGCGCGCGCCAACGGTCTCGCTCCCGCTCTGGTCGACCGCCTGACTTTGTCGGAGAAAGCGATCGCGACCATGGCCGAAGGGCTCGAGCAGATCGCGTCGCTGCCCGACCCGATCGGCGAGATAACGAACATGAAATTCCGGCCGACCGGCATCCAGGTCGGCCAGATGCGCGTGCCGCTGGGCGTGATCGGCATCATCTACGAAGCGCGGCCGAACGTGACGGTCGATGCGGCCGGACTCTGCATCAAGAGCGGCAATGCGACCATCCTGCGCGGCGGCTCGGAGGCCATCCACTGCAACCAGGCGCTGGCCGCACTGGTGAAAGAAGGCCTGGCCGGCGCCGGTCTGCCGGCCGACGCGGTACAGATCGTCAAGACCACCGACCGCGCGGCGGTCGGCGCGCTGATCACGATGCCGGAATACGTGGACGTGATCGTGCCGCGCGGCGGCAAGGGCCTGATCGAGCGGCTGATGAAGGAATCGAAGGTGCCGATGATCAAGCACCTCGACGGCATCTGCCATGTGTACATCGACGACAAGGCCGATATCGCGAAGGCACTGCCAGTTGCGTTCAACGCGAAATGCCACCGCTACGGCACCTGCAACACGATGGAAACCCTGCTGGTCGCACGCGCCATCGCGCCGGCCGTGCTGCCGGAACTGGCGAGGCTGTACGCGGAGAAGGACGTCGAACTGCGCTGCGACCCGGAGGCGCGGGAGATCCTCTCCGGCTATCCGAAACTGGCCGCTGCCACCGAAGAAGACTGGCGCACCGAGTATCTGGACGCGATCCTGTCGGTGAAGATCGTCTCCGGCGTCGATGAAGCGATCGACCACATCAACACCTGGTCGTCGCAGCACACCGACTCGATCGTTACCGAAGACTACTCGCACGCGATGCAGTTCCTGCGCGAGGTTGATTCGGCATCGGTGATGGTCAATGCGTCGACCCGCTTTGCGGACGGCTTCGAATACGGCCTCGGCGCCGAGATCGGCATTTCGAACGACAAGCTGCACGCGCGCGGCCCGGTCGGCCTAGACGGCCTGACCTCGGTCAAGTACGTGGTGCTCGGCCATGGCGAAGTCCGGGTCTGAGTATGGCCTACGACTGGATCAAGGCGCTGCACATTGTCTTCATCGCCTCATGGTTTGCCGGGCTGTTCTATCTGCCGCGCATCTACGTCAACCTCGCGATGGAGACCGAGCCGGCCGCGCAGCAGCGGCTGCTGGCCATGGCGCGCAAGCTGTACCGGTTCATGACGATACTGATGGTTCCGGCGCTGGTCCTCGGCCTCGTCCTGTGGCTGCACTACGGGATGGGCAGGGGCAGCGGCTGGATGCACGCGAAGCTGGCCATCGTGCTGCTGCTGGTCGGCTACCACCACTATTGCAAGCGACTGCTGAAGCAATTCGAACGCGGCGAGAACAGCCGCTCGCACGTCTGGTATCGCTGGTTCAACGAACTGCCGGTGCTCGGCATGTTCGGTGCCGTGATCCTGGTCGTGGTCAAACCATTCTGAGGGGAACATCATGGGAAAAACCGTAGAGTATTTCGTGGCGCCGCAATCGCCGTGGACCTGGCTCGGCCACGAACGCTTCGTCGCCCTCGCCCGCCGTCAAGGCGCGCAGATACTGCTCAAGCCAGCCGACGTCAACAAGGTATTCGCCGCCACCGGCGGCGTGCCGGTATCGCAGCGTCCGCCCGCACGGCAGGCCTACCGGCTGGCGGAACTGGCGCGCTGGAGCCAGCATCTCGGCTTACCGCTGAACCTGCATCCGGCCTTCTTTCCGGTCAATGGAGAGCCCGGCGCGCGGCTGATCATCGCCGCGCTGCACGCGGCCGGCACCGAACCGGCGCTCGCCCTGCTCGGCGCGCTCGGCCGTGCCTGCTGGGCGGAGGAGAAGAACCTGGCCGATGCCGATACGCTGGTCGCGGTAGCGAACAGTGTCGGCCTCGATGGCGCCGGACTGCTCGAGCGCTCGGCCGGCGAGGCCGTCAGCGCGGAGCTTGCGCGCAACACCGACGACGCCATCGCCGCCCATGTATTCGGCGTGCCGTGGTATCGCATCGACGGCGAGGGGTTCTGGGGACAGGACAGGCTGGAGTTTGTCGAGCGGGCGTTGGCTGGCTGACGAGGCGTGGCGGATTTCGCCTGCGGCTCTATCCGCCCTACATATCGACAAGCCCTTCAACCATGCCGTAGGG
>JAMNXS010000112.1 GCA_023653025.1 Burkholderiaceae bacterium | reverse complement strand
CTGCAATTGCAGTACGGCTTCGACGCGCGCTCCGGTGCGCAGGCCGCGCCGCAGGTCACGCGCTGGAGCGACGTGCCGCTCGATGCCGATGCCAGCGGCGTCGCCGGCGATGCAGCCGACTGGCGGCGGCTGCTGGCGGTGCGCCTCGCGGTGGTCGTGCGCAGCGCGCAGCGGCGCGACGGTCCTTGCGATGCGGCCGCACCGCAGTGGCTGGCCGGCCAGCCGCCGACCGGCGGTTTGCAGGCGACGCCGATCCGGGTCGACCACCTGCCCGACTGGCGCTGCTGGCGCTATCGCGTGCTGCAGGCCGAAGTCCCGTTGCGCAACCAGTTATGGCGCGACGAATGAGCCGCCCGACGATGCCTTCATCGACGCTGTCACCGATGCCGCCAACGATGCCGCCTCCGATACCGCCTCCGATACCGCAGCGCCACCGCGGTGCGGGCCTCGTGATCGCGCTGGTCGTGCTGGTGGTGATGAGCATCAGCGGCCTCGCACTGGTGCGCACGGTGAGCGCCGGCCTGCTGGTGTCCGGTAACTTCGCCTTCCGGCAGGCGGCGCTGCTGGCAGCCGATGCCGGCGGCGAGGCCGCCATCGCATGGCTGACGCCGCAGGCGCAGACTACCGCTGTGCTGGCCGATCAGCCGCAGGCGGGTTACTACGCCAGCGTGACGCCGGGCCTCGACTTCACGGGGGCCGGCGCGGCCGGCTCCACGGCCGCCGTCGACTGGAACGACGACCGGTGCAGCGCGTCGGCCGGCGCGCGCTGCATCGAGCCTTCGCCGCCGCTGCCCATGGACCCCGCGGGCCATGTCGTGCGCTATCTGATCGAGCGCCTGTGCCGCGCGGAAGGCAGCCCGGAGGCGGCCGCCAACAGCTGCCTGCTGTTCCGCTCCGCGCAGGGCGGCAGCGCCAGCCGCGGCCAGCTCAGCTACGGCGCCTCGACCCGCTTCCAGCCGAACGACGCCGTGTACTACCGGATCACCGTCCATGTGCGCGGCCCCCGCGATACCACCGCCTTCACCCAGACTCTGGTGCACTTCTGATGAAACCATCGACCTTCCGCCAGGCTGTTGCCGCCGTCCTTGCGACGCTGCTCGCCGTGGCCGCGTCGCCCGCGCAGGCCGCGACCGACCTCGCGCAGGCGCCGATCGGCTTTCTGCTCGCTTCGCCGGTCAAGCCCAACGTGCTCTTCATCCTCGACGACTCCGGCAGCATGCAGTGGAGCTATCTCGGCGACGAGGTGCTTGACCATCGCTACGAGAATGCCGTCGGCTACCGTAGTTCGCTATGCAACCGCATCTACTACAACCCCGCCGTCCGCTATCCGGCGCCGCTGCGCAGCGATGGCTCGCCGTTCCCGCCGGCAGCCTTCGGCGCTGCAGCTTACGACGGCTTTCGCAGTGGTTCGGACACGGTGGATCTCGGCCGCTCGTTCATGGCCTGGCGCTCCTCGCACAGCCAGCCGCCCCCGCCGCCGGGATTGACGGCCGATTGCTGGACCGCCTTCGCCGCCTGCAGTCCGGATCCGACCGGACTGCCCAACCTGCCCGAGCCCGCGCACTACTACGTCTACACGGGCGACCGGCCCGAGCGACTCGGCGACAACTCCGCCGACGACCACTGCAAGGACACCGTCACCCATGGCGCGAATCTTGCGCGCTGGACGAAGGTCATCGTCGGCGAGCGTTCCGGTCCCAACGGCAGCGACGAGCGGCAGAATTTCGCCAACTGGTTCAGCTTCCACCGCACCCGCATGCTGGCGATGAAAACCGCCGTCGGGCGCGCGTTCAGCCAGCTCGACGGCAGCTTCCGCGTCGGCCTGTCGGCCATCAGCGAGCCGGGCGCGAGCTCATGGAGCCCCGGATTCCTGCGCCTCGGCGACTTCAGCGGCGAGCATCGCCGACGTTTCTACGACAAGCTGTACGCCACCACGCCGATCGGCAGCACGCCGCTGCGTGCGGCGCTGGCCAAGGCCGGTCGGCTGTATGCCGGCAAGCTGCTGACGGGCACCGACGACCCGGTCCAGTACTCGTGCCAGCGCCATTACGCGATCCTCTCCACCGATGGCTACTGGAACACGCAGGCCGAGTCGGCCGGCTACGGGCCGACGCAGATCGACGGCCGCACCGATGTCGGCAATGCCGACGGCCGGCTGCCCCGGCCGATGGCCGACGGCAGCGCGAACCCGCGGCCCTACCGCATGGCGACTCTCACCATCGGGCAGCGGCGCGAGGATCCGTCGCTGCCCTACAGTGGCACGCATGGCATCACGGTCGACGGGCTGCAACTGCTTGCCGGGCAGGCCTACATCGAGCATGCCGCCGAGGCCGACCCGGTTGCCGAGGCCGGGCAGCTCGCCAGCATCATCGCCGGCCGCATCACGCTAAACGGTTACCGTGCCTATTCGGAACGCAACCAGGTTCACATCCTCGCGCCCGCGTCCGCCGGCGAAATCGGCAGCGTGCCGCAGATCGCCTCCGAGAGTTCGATGCCGCTGTCCGCGGCAGCCTTCGGCCCGGTCAACGGCGGTCCCCGCTCCACCAACACGCTGGCCGATGTCGCCGCCTATTATTTCGAAACCGACCTGCGGAGCCCCGCGCTCGGCAACTGCGGCGCGTCGGGCGCGCTGTGCGTGAACAATGTGCCGGCCGTTCCCGGCCAGCGCGGCGGCCCGCACCAGCACATGATCACGCACACGCTCGGCCTCGGCGCGACCGGCACGCTGCGCTATCGCGACGACTACGAAACCGCCGCCGACGGCGACTTCCGCCGCCTTGTCGACGGCACGCTCGACTGGCCGGATCCGATCTTCGGGCCTGGCCGGGAGCGCATCGACGATCTGTGGCACGCGGCCGTCAATGGCGGCGGCCGCTACTTCAGCGCCGGCAGCCCCGAGTCGCTGGCCCGGGCGCTGGCGGGCACGATGGCGGCCATCCGTGCGACCACGGCTGCGGCCGCCGCTGCCGCCACCAGCAGCCAGGAACCCTCGACCGGCGACAACCTGCTGTTCGCCAGCCGCTACCGCAGCCTGTACTGGGATGGCGAGCTGGAGGCGCGTCGTATCGATCCCGTCGACGGCAGCCTGTCGCCGACCATCGAATGGTCGGCCGCGCGGCAGCTGGCGCAGCGCGTTGGTGCGGTCGCCGACAGCCGCACCCTCTGGCTGCCGTCGCGCGCGGCGCCGAACGGCCTGAAGGAATTCCGCTGGAGCGCGCTCGATGCCGACGAGCGCGCTCACTTCAGCGGGCTGTGCCCCGGACAGGAGGCGCGCCGCTTTAGCCATTGCGCGCAACTCGGCGACGAACTGCAGGCGCAGGCTGGCGGCGAGCGCCTGCTGAGCTTCATTCGCGGACACAGCGGCAGCGAGGACCGGACCGAGCAGCCGCTGCGCCTGTTCCGCAAGCGCGAGCAAGTGCTGGGCGCGGCCGTCAATGCGCAGCCTGTCTTTGTCGGACCGCCGGCCTTCCGCTATGCGGACGACAACTATGCGGAATTCCGCGACCGGGTTGCGGCGAAGCGGCCCGGCATCGTCTACCTCGCTGCCAACGACGGCATGCTGCATGCGTTCGATGCGGCCAGCGGCCACGAGCACTGGGCCTTCATCCCGGCCGGCGTGCTGCCGCAGCTCTGGCGCAGCGCCGATCCGGGTTTCGCCACCGGCTTTCGCTACCTGCTCGACGGCACGCCGGTGGTCGGCGATGTCTGTCCAGCTGCGCCTGCCCGGACCTGCGCGGCCTCCGAGTGGCGCACCGTGCTGGTGGCCGGGCTCGGCGCGGCCGGGCGCGAATACTATGCGCTCGACATCACGCAGCCCGCACGGCCGGCTTTCCTCTGGCGCTTTGCGGTCGACGATGACAGCGACCTCGGCCACGCGACCGTGCGGCCGCTGATTATCAAGCGGCGCGATGGCCGCTGGGTCGTCGCCATCAGCTCGGGCATCAACAACGTCAACCCGGGCAGCGGACGCGGCGTGCTGTTCGTGCTCGACGCCGCCACTGGACAGCGTTTGCAGCGCATCGATACCGGCGCCGGTGGCAGCGCCGCGCCGGCCGGGCTCGGACAACTCAATGCCTGGGTCGATAACCTGCTCGACAACACGGCCGAGCGCCTGTACGCCGGCGATCTGCTCGGCAACCTGTGGCGCTTCGACATCAGCGACCCCCGGTCCGCCGAGTCGGAGGAGGCCGTCTTGCTGGCGCGCTTCGTGCGCAACGGCATCGTGCAGCCGGTGACCACGCGTCCCGAGCTGTCGGCTGCGCGCATCGGCGGTGCCCTTGTCTCCCTCGTCAGCGTGGCCACCGGGCGCTGGCTGGGCGTTTCGGACGCGAAGGACGGCTCGGTGCAATCGCTGTATACGCTGAAGGACACGCTGACCTCGAGCGGGCTGGGAGATGTCCGCAGCCTGTCGAGCATGGTTCGTCAGCAGCTCTCGGCAGGCGAGGCGGACGGGCAGCGCACCGTTACACGCCATCCGGTGGACTGGAGCTCGGCCGGCGGCTGGTATCTGGACTTCGACGCGCAGCCGGGATCCGGCGAGCGCGTGCATATCGATATCGAACAGCAGCTCGGTCTGCTGCGCGTGGTGACCAATGTGCCGGACGCCGACGCCTGCCGCCCGCGTGCCCAGAGCTGGCTGTACTCCTTTCATCATCTCGACGGCAGCCACGTGCCGCAAGCCGACCAGTCGATGCCCGGCCTGCGCATCAGCCGGTCGGCAATGATCGCGGGTGCGCGCCAGCTGCGGCTGGGCAAGCGCGGCGTGACGCTGCTCACCGACGACACCGGCGGGATCGCTACTGTCGCCACGCCGTCGGCCGGCGGCGGCCCGCGCCCGGCGCGGCGCGTGTCGTGGCGCGAACTCGACCTGCAATGATGCCGGCCCGCCGTGCGACGTGCGGCCTGCTGGCCCTGTTGATGGCGGCAGGATCGTTGCGGGCGCTCGACGCCGCACG